>JBDLVP010000113.1:0-8645 GCA_039804705.1 Actinomycetota bacterium | reverse complement strand
TGCCTGCATTTGGGAATGGCGACTGAAAGCAATTTCGATTGCAGGTAGCAACTCAGCCGGTGTAAAAGGCTTAACCAAATATGCCATTGCGCCAGCGTCACGAGCCTGCTCAACCAACTCTTTTTGACTGAATGCCGTTAGCAAGATGACTGGAATTTTGAGCGGTGCGATTTGAGCTGCAGCTGAAATACCATCAAGTTTCGGCATCTTGACATCCATGATGCAAATGTCTGGTTTTAGTTCAGTAGCAAGCGCAACTGCGGCCTCACCATCACCGGCTTGTCCGATTACTTCATAACCAAGTTCTTCGAGCGACTCTACGACGTCCATCCGAATCAGTGCTTCGTCTTCAACTACCAGCACTCGCCGTTTCGCATCTTCACTCATGCGCTTTACTTTATTGCATATAGAGCTTGATGAGCTCGATTTTTGTTCAACATTGTTTTCTACTAAACTCATCTAGTTATCACTTGCCGAAGTGGCGAAATGGCAGACGCGGAGCACTCAAAATGCTTTGCCGAGAGGCGTGTGGGTTCGACTCCCACCTTCGGCACCAAAAGAAAAAAGGCAGACCTTATGGTCTGCCTTTTTTGCTAGGTAGTGCCTACTTCTTTTGGTAACCAGCAACTGCTCCATTTACAGCGTCACCGACGCGGTGTACGCGCAGTGAGTTGGTCGAACCTGCAATGCCGGGTGGGGTACCTGCAACAACTACAACTTCTTCGCCGACCTTGGCCTTGCCTTCAGCAATTAGAATTTCGTCAACCTGGTGCATCATTTCGTCGGTGTGTGTAACCGGGCTAACAAGGAACACTTCAGCACCCCAAACCAGGGCCAAGCGGTGGCGAATGGTTTCGTTCGGAGTGAAGGCAAGCACAGGCACTGATGAGCGCAAACGAGCAACACGACGCAATGAGTCGCCGCTCTCGGTAAATACGCACACGTACTTAGAACCGAGAAGCTCGGCAATCTCAACTGCAGCGAGCGAAACAGCTCCGCTATGAGTGTGCGGGCGGGTACCAAGCGCAGGAATACGGTCTAGGCCGTTTTCTTCGGTTGACTCAATAATGCGAGCCATGGTGGCAACTGAAACGACAGGGTACTCTCCCACCGAAGTTTCACCAGAGAGCATCAAAGCATCTGCGCCATCTAGAACAGCGTTTGCTACGTCGCTAGCCTCTGCGCGAGTCGGACGAGCCGCGGTAACCATTGACTCAAGCATTTGAGTTGCCACGATAACTGGCTTGGCCCAACGTCGTGAAAGTTCAACAGCGCGCTTCTGAACTAGAGGAACTTGCTCTAGAGGAAGCTCAACACCAAGGTCGCCACGGGCAACCATAATGCCATCGAAGGCGTCGATGATTTCTTCAAGGGCTTCAACAGCCTGTGGCTTCTCGATCTTGGCGATAGTTGGCAAGAACTTACCCTCTTCGTTCATGATTTCGTGCACACGGTGAATGTCTGAAGCATTACGAACGAAAGAAAGAGCAATCATGTCAACGCCAAGGTTGATACCCCAGCGCAAGTCAGCTTCATCTTTCTCAGAAAGAGCTGGAACGTTCACGGCAACGCCAGGCAAGTTGATGCCCTTGTTGTTCGAAACCGGGCCTGGAACCTCTACCACGGTGGTAACGGTGGTTGCGGTAACGTCGGTCGCGCGAAGGCCAACCTTGCCATCATCAATAAGCAAGACATCGCCTGGCTTCACATCGCCAGGAAGACCCTTGTGGGTAGTGCCACAAATTTCCACGTTGCCAAGAATCTCGTCGGTGGTGATTTTGAAGGTTGCGCCCTTCTCAAGCATCACCGGACCACTCTCGAATCGGCCTAGACGAATCTTCGGGCCCTGAAGGTCAACGAAAATTCCGACGTTCTTGCCAAGGTCAGACGCGGCCTTGCGAACGGTGTGGTAAATCTCTTCGTGCACATCGTAGCTACCGTGACTGAGGTTCATGCGAGCGATGTCAACGCCCGCCTCAATAATGGCGCGAATCTGCTCATAGCTTGATGTCGCCGGACCTAGTGTGGCAACAATCTTTGCGCGTCTCATTTGTTCCTATCTTGGCAATTGCCGATTTGGTTAGTTATAGACCGAAAGTGGGCGGTCAGTTGGCTTTACTGGGAATGGAAGAACAGTGCTTCCTTCAAGATACTCGTCTACCGCTGCTGCAGCTGCGCGACCCTCGGCGATAGCCCAAACAATAAGGCTTTGGCCGCGCCCAGCGTCACCGGCAACGTAAACACCCGCAACGTTAGTTTCGTACTTAGATCCGCGAGCAACATTTCCTCGCGAATCAAGATCTGCAGAGATTTGCTCGGTGAGTGAATCACCTTCAACACCAGTAAATCCCAACGCAAGCAAAACTAGATCAGCAGGAATAACTTGCTCGGTGCCGGCCTTCGGAAGGCGCTTTCCGTCAACAAACTCAGTTTCAGCGATTTTCACACCAACGAGTTTCCCATTTGCTTCGACGAACTCAACGGTACTTGCTAAATAGGTGCGCTCTCCGAATTCTTCGTGCGCACTGGCGACTTCAAACAAAGTTGGCATGATAGGCCAAGGCTGTGCAGCGGTGCGCTCAACCGGTGGCTGTTTACCAATTGCCAAGGTAGTTACAGATTTAGCGCCCTGTCGGGTAGCGCTACCTAGGCAATCGGCTCCGGTATCGCCACCGCCAAGAATTACTACGTTCAAACCAGAGGCATTGATCTGGTCAGCGACAGCATCTCCGGCAACGACTTTGTTCGCTTGCACTAGGTAGTCCATGGCAAAGTGCACGCCAGGAAGTTGCGCACCAGGAATGTTTAGGCCGCGCGGCTTGGTTGCACCAGTTGCAACGACAACTGCGTCATAGCGACCTCGAAGATCTTCCCAAGTGAGGTCAACACCAATGTTGACCGAAGCGCGGAAACGTACACCTTCAGCCTCAAGTTGGCTAATACGACGATCAATTTGCTCTTTCTCCATTTTGAAGTCTGGAATACCGTAGCGAAGCAGGCCACCAATTCGGTCGTCTCGTTCATAAACGGCAACGGTGTGCCCAGCGCGAACTAGCTGCTGTGCAGCTGCGAGACCAGCAGGTCCAGAACCAACGACGGCAACTGTTTTCCCGGTGATTCGGGTTGGTGTGACAGGCGTAACCCAGCCATTTTCGAAAGCTTCGTCAATAATCGAGACTTCGATTTCTTTGATAGTTACCGCAGGCTGATTTATGCCAAGCACGCAGGCGCTTTCGCAGGGCGCTGGGCAAAGTCGGCCCGTAAATTCAGGAAAGTTGTTAGTTGCGTGTAGGCGATCGATTGCCGATTTGCCCTGATCGCGCCACTTGAGGTCATTCCACTCAGGAATTAGGTTCCCAAGCGGGCATCCTTGGTGACAAAAGGCAATGCCACAATCCATGCAGCGACTCGCCTGCTGGCGCACTGTAGCCTGATCACGCTTTTCGTAGACTTCTTTCCAGTCTTGAATTCGCAATGGTACTGGGCGGCGAACAGCTGTCTCACGCTCTGTTACTTTTAGAAAACCTCTTGGATCAGCCACGGGTTACCTCCAAAATTTGGTTCCACACCTGTTCGCTATCTGGGTCGATGCCAGCAACAACCGCGTCTTCGCGAATCTTCAAAACGTTTGCATAGTCTCTAGGCAGAACACGCACAAAGTGACCAGCCTCGGTCTCGAAGTCCGCAAGCAAGTTATTGGCCAGAACCGAACCAGTCTCTGTCACGTGTAGCTCAAGAAGTGACTTCAACTTAGATCTATCTGCTGAGCTAAGCTCACCGAGTTGCAGCTCGCCGCTGGCCAAAGACTCGTGGTTGACTCGGTCGGCGCGAAGCTTGTAAACGAAGGCAACACCGCCAGACATTCCAGCTCCTAGGTTGCGGCCTGTTTTACCAAGGATTACTGCGATTCCACCGGTCATGTACTCGAGGGCGTGGTCGCCTACTCCTTCAACGACCGCGGTGGCACCTGAGTTTCGAACCAAGAAGCGTTCGCCGACAATTCCGCGAAGAAGAATAGTTCCACTGGTTGCGCCGTATCCGATAACGTTGCCGGCAATGATGTTCTGCTCTGCGATATATGGGCTTGAACGATGTGGTCGAACAGCGATGTGACCACCTGAAAGGCCCTTGCCGACGTAGTCGTTTGCATCACCCTCTAAGGTCAGCTTGATACCACTAGGAACAAATGCACCGAAAGACTGACCAGCTGCACCGCTCAAGCGAATGTCGATGGTTCCAGCCGGAAGCCCCTCAGCCCCGAAGGCTTTGGTAACTTCGTTTCCGAGCATGGTTCCAACAGCCTGGTTGGTGTTGTTGATCTCTAGTTCGATGACACTCTTTGCAGCGTCTTTCAATGATGCTGACGCTGCAGAAATCAACTGGTGATCGAAGTGCGAATCAAGTTCGTGATCTTGCACTGTAAAGCGGCGACGAGGCTCATCAGCAGCAAATGCAGGGCCAGTAAGAATTGGGCTCAAATCGAGGCCATCGGCCTTCCAGTGGCTAATTGCTCGGTTCATGTCTAGCAAGTCGGTACGACCGATAGCTTCATCAACTGAGCGCAATCCAAGTGATGCAAGGTACTCACGTACCTCTTGCGCCAAAAACTCGAAGAAGTTAACGACGTGTTCTGCCTGGCCAGAAAACCTTGAGCGAAGCAGTGGGTTCTGCGTTGCTACACCAACAGGGCAAGTGTCTAGGTGGCAAACGCGCATCAAGATGCAACCTTCAACAACAAGAGGTGCTGTAGCGAATCCGTATTCTTCGGCGCCAAGCAGAGCGGCCACAACAACGTCGCGACCGGTCTTCATTTGACCGTCAACCTGAACAGTTACGCGATCGCGCAAGCCATTCAGCATCAGAGTTTGCTGAGCCTCGGCTAGCCCAAGCTCCCAAGGGGTGCCAGCGTGCTTCAAAGAGTTCAGAGGCGATGCGCCGGTTCCGCCATCGTGACCTGAGACCAAAATTAGGTCAGCCTTGGCCTTTGCAACGCCTGCGGCAACAGCACCGATACCAACCTGGCTAACCAACTTCACGTGCACGCGAGCTGCTCGGTTGGCGCGCTTCACGTCGAAAATCAACTGCTTTAGGTCTTCGATCGAGTAAATGTCGTGATGCGGTGGCGGTGAAATAAGACCAACACCAGCGGTTGCGTGTCTGGTGCGCGCGATCCAAGGGTAAACCTTGTTTGGCGGCAATTGCCCGCCTTCGCCAGGCTTGGCACCTTGAGCCATTTTGATCTGAATGTCGTCAGCGTGTGTCAAGTACATACTGGTAACACCAAAACGACCAGAAGCAACCTGCTTGATGGCGCTTCGGCGAGTTGGGTCGAGCAAACGTTCTACGTCTTCGCCGCCCTCACCAGTGTTTGATTTCGCACCTAAGCGGTTCATGGCGATGGCAAGAGTTTCGTGAGCCTCTTTAGAAATCGACCCATAAGACATAGCACCGGTTGAGAAGCGCTTTACGATAGCTGAGATGGGCTCAACTTCGTCAATCGAAATAGCCTTGGCTGGCTCAGTTCGAAGGTTGAACAAACCGCGCAAAGTCATGAGATTTTCAGCTTGATTATCAATCAGGCTGGTGTACTCGCGGAAAATGTTGAACTTCTTTTCGCGGGTTGCGTGTTGCAGCTTGAATACTGTTTCAGGGTTGAAAAGGTGCGATGGACCTTCGCGGCGCCACTGGTACTCGCCACCAACTTCGAGGTTGCGGTGAGCATTCGCCTCGTAGTCAACCGGGTAAGCAAAAGCGTGACGACTTGCGTTTTCTTCGTGAATTACATCGAGTCCAATGCCGCCTAGCTGACTGGTGGTTCCCGAGAAATAGGCATCCACGAAGTCTTGGCTCAAACCAATTGCCTCAAACACCTGAGCACCGCTGTAAGAAGCAACGGTCGAAATGCCCATCTTTGACATGATTTTCAAAACGCCTTTACCGAGCGCCTTGATCAAGTTCTTAGTTGCCTTCTCGGCAGTAACACCAAGAATCAGACCGTCTTTGACCATTTGCTCGCAGGTTTCCATAGCGAGGTATGGGTTGACCGCCGCAGCGCCGTAGCCAATAAGTGCGGCGACGTGGTGAACTTCACGAACATCTCCTGCGCTGACAATCAAGCCGACCATGGTGCGACGGCCAGTTTTGATCAAGTGGTGGTGAACTGAAGAAGTGAACAACAATGATGGAATCGGAGCTGACTCACGGTTGCTGTCACGATCACTAAGAATCAGATAAGAGGCTCCTGCGTCGATTGCCTCATCAACTTCAGCATTGATTTCAACCAAACGTTCGGCCAGCGCTTGTGCTCCCCCGTCGACCGCGTACAAACCGCGAATCGTGAAGGCTTTCCCAAGACCTGGTTGGCCAGAAATGTGTTGAATCTTAGAGACTTCATCGTTGTTCAGAACAGGGAACTGCAGCGAAATCTGCTGAGCATGCTCGGCGGTTGCAGTAAGCAAGTTTCGCTCTGGGCCAAGGCCAGTACCAAGCGACGTAACCACTTCTTCTCGAATGCTGTCTAGTGGCGGGTTGGTAACCTGCGCAAATTGCTGAACAAAGTAGTCGAAAAGTAAGCGTGAACGAGATGAGATAGCAGCAATAGGAGTGTCTGAACCCATGGCGCCAAGTGGCTCGATGCCGTTAGCTGCCATAGGTGCAAGCAAAATTCTTAGCTCTTCTTCGGTGTAACCGAAAGCGCGCTGGCGGCGCTGAATCGAGCTAGCAGGGTAAGCGATGTGTTCGCGCTCTGGAAGCTCTTCTAGCTTGATTCGGTTGGCATCAAGCCACTCTCCCCAAGGCTCAAGAGCTGCAACCTCAGCCTTAATTTCATCGTCTTCAATTAGACGACCAGAAACAGTGTCAGCAACAAACATGCGGCCAGGCTGAAGACGGCCCTTGCGAACGATCTTTGAAGGGTCAATGTCAACCACACCAATTTCAGAGGCCAAAATAACCAGGCCGTCATCAGTGATTACGTATCGACCAGGGCGAAGTCCGTTGCGGTCTAGTGTTGCGCCGACCAATGAACCGTCGGTGAACACAACGGCAGCCGGGCCATCCCAAGGCTCCATAAGCATCGAGTGGTAGTCGTAGAAATTCTTTCGTGCAGCATCAATGTCTGTTTGCTTTTCCCACGCTTCAGGAATCATCATCATGATTGCGTGTGGAAGGCTGCGTCCGGCAAGGTGAAGCAGTTCAACTACTTCATCGAACGAAGCCGAATCAGAACCACCAGGGGTGATAATTGGGCTGAGTTGCTTCAAGTCGCCGAGCACATCAGATGACAACTGCGCCTCACGAGCGCGCATCCAGTTGCGGTTGCCCTTAACGGTATTGATTTCACCATTGTGCGCGATCATGCGGAATGGGTGGGCAAGCGGCCAACTTGGGAATGTGTTAGTTGAGAAGCGTGAGTGCACCAACGCAAGAGTTGATGCGAATCGCACATCGCTCAAATCTGGGTAAAACGGCTCCAGCTGCAGAGTAGTTACCATGCCCTTGTAGAGCATGGTGCGGCTCGAAAGAGATGGATGATAAACCGCTAGCGAACGCTCAGAACGCTTACGAAGACGGAACAAACGACGTTCGAGCTCCAGGCCACTTGCAAGATCAGATGAGGTAACGAAAACTTGCTGAATTTCTGGCATTGCTGCTCGCGCCAAATCGCCAAGCACTTCTGGTCGAGTAGGCACCTTACGCCAACCAATAACCGAAAGTTGCTCCTCATGGGCCAACTTGGAGAATGCGGCAATAGCCGACTGCTGTTCATCAGGGTCGGTGCTTAGAAATACAAGTCCGGCACCGTAAGTACCAGCCTCAGGCAGAGTGAAACCAGCTACCTCACGAAGAAATGCATCTGGCAATTGGGTAAGAATACCTGCACCGTCACCGGTGCCTTCATCGGAGCCAATAGCTCCACGGTGCTCTAGGTGAGTTAGCGCGGTTAGTGCGGTGTCGATAATGTCGTGTCCTGGAGTACCGCGCAAAGTTGCCACCATGGCCAGGCCACAGGCATCTTTTTCAAAAGCAGGGTTGTACAGACCAGCGGCTGCTGGTGCAGTGCTAAACCGCTCAAACGGCGACATCAACGACATGCCGAACTCCAATCAATAACAAAATTCATTGGGACGACATTGGCCCTAAACAAAACATTTATTTCTTTCGATAAACCGTGCTTTTGGCGCCGATTCATGCGAAACCTGAAATGCAGATGCTACTTAGTTGCTTTTTTTAGCCTTAGTCGACTGCTTTTGCAAGTTTACCTCATCAACAGCAAAGTCGTAGTCTTCAGCAGCCTTCTTTTTAGTTGGCTTATCCGTCTTCTTTTGACTGACTCTTTCAAATGGCGATTTGCCAGGCAAATATGCCGAAATCATAATTCCAGGATGTGCGCGCTTAGACCACCAAAGCAAGAACAAACCGATAGCAATTCCAGCAAGAGCAGACCAAACATTGGTTCTAATACCCAAGAAGATGTTGGCGGGATCAATTCGGATCGACTCAATTAGTGCACGACCGGTTGAGTAGTAAACCAGATAGGCCGCAAACACGCGACCCCAAGCAAGTTTGAATCGCTTCTCTAGTGCTAGAAGCACGAAAACACCAGCTAAGTCCCAGATCGACTCATACAAGAATGTTGGGTGAAA
>JBDLVP010000112.1:0-5101 GCA_039804705.1 Actinomycetota bacterium | reverse complement strand
CTACGCCCGCTGGCTTGTTTAGCGCTAAGTAGACTCTCGAAGAATCAAGCTGAATTGGGGTTCCGTTGACGGTCACCTTGTCGTGCTCTGGATCTATGCGGGTACCGAGCTCGGTAACTTTCTTACCGTTTACCTTTACGCGACCCTCAATAATGAATTCTTCGCACACGCGTCGAGAAGCTACGCCAGCGTTAGCCAACACCTTCTGAAGACGAATGCCCTCGGCGGCTCTCGGTTCGTATTCGTTTGGGTCGTACTCGTCTGATTTAGCCATTACCTACTCTTCAAAGTTGTCATTGTTGCCAGGTAGGAATGGGCTGATTAGTGGCAGCTCATCCAAGCTATTGATGCCTAACAACTGCAACATCAATTCACTGGTTCCGAAATTGGTAGCGCCGGTTTCGCTGTCGGTGTAAAGCTCAGTGATGAGCCCTCGACTTAGCAGGGTTCGAACTACCGAATCTACGTTTACGGCTCGAATCGAGGCAATTTGCCCGCGCGAGATTGGCTGCTTGTAGGCAATTACGGCCAAAGTTTCTAGGGCTGCCTGCGAGAGCTTGGTTGGGTTTTCATTCTCAATGAAGGTGTGAACCGCCCAGTCATAGGTTTCGCGCACATACATGCGCCATCCGCCGCCAACTTCACGAAGTTCAAAGCCACGAGCTCGCGTGCCATTTTCACCATCGAAGTCAGCCTTCAATGAGTGCAAAGCCTGCTTGATCTCAGCTACTGGGCGATCTAGCGAACTAGCCAACTGCACCAGCGGCAACGGAGTCTCGGCAACCATAAGCACAGCCTCAAGGGCTGCCTGCAGGTTGTCTTCGTTGATTAGCTCAACGTGGGCTTCAAAAGCCTCGTGGCTCAAGTTCATTTCATCAGCTGTCATATTCGGCTCCCAATGCTGAAAGTAGTTCGTCGTTGAAGTCTTCGGCACGCCATGAAAGTTTCAAGTCTCCCAGAGGGCTTTCTTGCTCAAAGCCAATTGCAGCTAAGCGGTAAAGCTCAAGCACAGCCAAAAAGCGTGCAATTACTACTGATCGGTCTTTTACATTGCCGATCAGGTCTTTGAAGGTAAGGCTTGGTGCGCCGCGCAGCAAACGAATCACTTCGGCTGCCTGCTCGCGAATGCTAACTCTTGGCGCATGAAGGTGAGTAAGGCCCACATTAGGAATTTCACGAGGTGTCAGGGTTTCTTCTGCTACCTTGGCAAACTCGTCAAGGCTTAGAGTCCAGATCAACTCAGGTTTGCGGTTTCTAAAACGCTCTTCAAGGCGAACATCACGCGCAGTGCGGCGCGACTCAAGAGATAACGCCATGTTGAACCAGCTGGAAATCTCTTTAAACGCCTTGTATTGCAGCAACCGGGCAAATAGCAGGTCACGTGCTTCGAGAAGCGCAACATCTTCGGCATCGACCACTTCGCCCTTTGGCAATAGCCCTGCGATTTTCAGGTCGAGAAGAGTGGCAGCGATAACTAAAAACTCACTGGCCTGCTCAAGTTCTTCTTGGTCATCGAGACCTTTGAGGTAAGAAATGAATTCGTCAGTGACTTTGCTCAGTGAAATTTCAGTGATGTCGAGGGTGTGCTTTGAGATAAGCGAAAGCAGAAGGTCGAACGGGCCATCAAAGTTACCTAGGTTGACATTGAAGCCGGCGGTAGCCTCGGTTAGGTCAACCTGCTCTGGCAAATCGCTCGGAGAGTCTTTAAGCGACGAATCTTTAAGGGGCGTAGCCACGGTGCACCAGCTCTCGAGCTACGGTCAAATATGACTCCGCAGCATCAGAACCAGGTGCGAAATCAGTGATCGGGCTGGCAGCCGAAGTGGAATCACGGAACTTCACAGTGCGGTGAATGATGCTTCTAAATACTTTGTCTCCAAAGGCTTCATGCAAACGCTCTAGAACCTCGCGTGAGTGCAAGGTGCTATCGAACATGGTTGCAAGAATTCCATCAACCTGAAGGGTTGGGTTTACTTCGCTGTCTTTCACCTTCTCGATGATGTCCATCAAAATGGCAACACCACGAAGGGCAAAGAAATCACAAGCCAGCGGAATGATCACACCGTCTGCTACGGCGAGCGCATTTACAGTCAATAACCCCAAGGATGGCTGACAGTCGATAAAAATCAGGTCGTATTCGTCGCGAATCGGTTTGATTGCTCGAGCCAAAACCTTTTCGCGGTTCACCTCGTTGACCAACTGAACTTCAGAGGCAGCAAGGTCAATGTTTGCTGGAATCAAATCAAGGTTGGCAACCTTGGTCGGCTTGATGACGTCATGAATGTCGAGCTTGCGATCCATAAGCAAGTCATAGACCGTTAGGTCGTCAAGAGAGGTTGCTCCAAGCCCTGCAGAGGCAGCGCCTTGAGGGTCAAAATCGATAAGCAAAACTTTGCGACCGTAGCTAGCCAGTGCTGCAGCAATGTTGATGGCACTTGTGGTTTTACCCACACCACCTTTTTGATTGCAAAATGCAACAATTCGGGCAGGCCCAACGCTCTTGAGCGGCTTAGGAACCGCAAAGCGGGTGTCCTTCACTTGGTTTGCCATTTTCGATCCTCTGAATTGCTTTTGATTCGCTATAACTCTAACGGTTTAGAGCTACTCTCGGGCTCTCGGATGAGCCAATTGGTATTGCTCTCGCAAGGTATCTACAGTGACCAAAGTGTAAATCTGAGTGGTTGCAACCGAAGCATGGCCAAGCAATTCTTGAACCACGCGAACATCTGCACCGCCCTCGAGCAAGTGGGTAGCAAAACTGTGCCTAAATGTGTGTGGTGACACCTCAACGCCGAGCTGAGCGGCATCGGCGGCATCAGTGATAATTTGCCATACCGACTGTCTGCTCAAACGGTTGCCATGGTGATTCAGAAACACCGCTGGGGCCCCCTTGCCCTTTGCAACCAGTGACACGCGAGCGCGCACTAAATACTGATCTAGCGCTGCCCTGGCGTATCGCCCTACCGGAACAATTCGCTCTTTTGAGCCCTTACCGAATAGGCGAACCAAAGTTGGATCTACCAGGTCATCTAGGTCGAGGCGAATTAGTTCACTAACTCGAGCACCGGTGGCATACAGAAGTTCAAGCAACGCCCTATCACGCAAGCGCATCTGGTCAACTTGGTAGTCGATGTCGGCCATCGGGTCTGGGCCAGCAGCATCAAGAATTTGTTCTACCTGAGCAATCGAAATGGCTTTCGGAAGTCGCTGCGCCGCTTTTGGCGGTTTCACCTCGTGTGAGGTGTCATTCGCAACTATTGACTCGAGCATTAGGTAGCGGTGCCAGCCCCGAACGGCCGCCAAGGTTCGGGCAACAGATGTTGCTTTTTTGGTTGCCCCTAGTTCTTGCACAAAGGACTCAATTGCCAACTCGCTTACCTGCGCAATGTCATCGAGGTCATTTCGTTGCAGAAAATTCAGGTAAAGGTTCAAATCACGTCGATATGCCAACAGAGAGTTCTTGGCTAATCCGCGCTCAATGCTCAAGTGGCGCAGGTATTGCTCAGCCAGAACGCTAGGTGCGGTCATTTCAGGTCTTGTTTGAGTGCTAGGGCCATAATGCCCACTACAGCCGATGGATTACGCATTTCAGACTTCAAAACGCTCTGAAGCGCCTCTGAGAACGGCACCCATTCAACTAGAAGGTCTGCTTCTTCGCCTTCAAGTTCTTCGGCAAAGCCAATGTGCACTAGATCTTTTGCAAGAAAAATAGTGATGAGTTCATCGTTACCACCAGGGGTGCAATAAAACTCTGTGAGCTCGTTCCAAGAATTGGCTTGATAGCCAGATTCTTCTAGCAACTCGCGCTTGGCGGCATCTTGACGGCTTTCGCCTTCGATATCTAAAAGCCCCGCCGGAAGTTCCCATAGGTACTCGCGAACTGGGTGTCGATACTGACGTAGCAGCAAAATACGGCCTTCGTCATCCATGGCCAAAATTGCCACTGCACCGGTGTGCTGAACAAACTCTCGAGCCAGTTCGGTGCCTTTGAAATCAAAGCGCTCACGAACTACGTTCCAGATTTTGCCTTTGAAAACTAATTCGCTCTCGGTTACCGAGAACTCAGCTTTCTGATCTTTAGGCATTACCGTCTTCGAATAGTCGGCTAGCGGCTTGACGCTCAAGCGAAGCTTCTACCAAACCACGGAACAACGGGTGAGCTGAGGTTGGGCGTGACTTGAACTCAGGGTGAGCCTGGGTAGCAACGTAGTACGGGTGAACTTCACGAGGAAGCTCAACGTACTCAACTAGGTGCCCGTCAGGCGAAGTTCCCGAGAACACCAAGCCGGCAGCGCCGATTTGGTCGCGGTAGGTGTTGTTGACCTCGTAGCGGTGACGGTGACGCTCTTCGCTAGTAGTTGAGCCATAGATTTCAGCCACGATTGAGCCAGGCTTCAGTGCTGCGGTGTAGGTTCCAAGACGCATGGTTCCACCAAGGTCGCCAGCAGCCAAAATGTCTACCTGCTCTGCCATGGTGGCAATTACCGGGAATTTAGCTTCTGGGTCAAATTCGCTCGATGACGCACCTTCGAGGCCAGCCATGTTGCGAGCATATTCAATAACCATGCACTGCAGACCAAGGCACAAGCCAAGGGTCGGAATCTGGTTTTCGCGGGCATAGCGAAGTGCGCCAAGCTTGCCCTCGATACCGCGAATTCCGAAACCACCAGGAACGCAAATGCCATCCACGTCACGAAGTGCCTCGGCGGCGCCTTCTTCGGTCTCACATGAGTCGCTCGCAACCCACTTGATCTTGACCTTCGACTGATTAGCAAAGCCTCCTGCGGCGAGCGCAGAGGTAACTGAAAGGTAAGCATCCGGAAGATCGATGTATTTACCGACTAGACCAATGGTTACTTCATGCTTTGGTTCGTGAACTGCGTTCATAACCGGAGTCCAGCGAGACCATTCAACCTCGCCTGCGCTAAGGCGCAAGTGGTTCATGATGTAGCTGTCTAGACCCTGGCTGTTTAAAACGTTTGGAATGTCGTAGATGCTTGGGGCATCTGCTGCGCTGACTACGGCTTCGTAGTCAACGTCACACATCAAGGCAATCTTCTTCTTGATGCCCTCTGGAAGCTCACGGTCGCTTCGAAGCACA
>JBDLVP010000111.1:0-9411 GCA_039804705.1 Actinomycetota bacterium | reverse complement strand
GCTTGGGTGCGAAGTTCGTCAAGGCGACCAAAAACCACAGGTGTGCTGAGCCCAGTTTCATCAAGCACGAGCACCCAGTGGTACTCACCAGCTTGCTTTACGACCTCAATGCGATCGCCGTTTCCCCGGCCAATTGCTAACCCACCGCGAAGCGCAAATGGAACATCGGCACCAATGCTTGCGGCAATTTCTAGAAGCTTGGCTGCCGGCAAATTGGCTTTCCATAGGTCGTTTACAGCAAGGATGGCCGCTGCCGCATCGGCGCTTCCGCCGCCCATTCCCCCAGCAACCGGAACCTGCTTATTGATTGAAAAGTGAACCGGAATCGGGTTAGCGATATCAGCTGCCGCAGCAACCGCTTTGGCCGCACGAACAACCAGGTTCTCTTCCCCGGTTGGAACGGCTTCAAGTTGCTCTGCAGATAGGTTCCCGGTTACTTCGACCTGCCACTTTGATGAGTGCTCAACGATTACGGTTTCACGCAGGTTCACTGCTTGATAGATGCTGGCAACGTCGTGGTAGCCATCTTGGCGCAGCGGGCCAACTTTGAAAAAGAGGTTTAGCTTGCCTGGAGCGCTATAGGCAATAACAGGTTCGCTCGAGGTGCGCTTGGCCATGCGTTCGAGGGTGGTCTGCCAGTAGTTTTGCGCCCACAAAAGTTCTTGCTCGTTGTGCAGGTGCGTTGCGGTCACGGTTACTCGAGCAATACTTCTAGCAGCCGCAGCAAATTCGATTTCAACTTTGGTGTCGTTATCGAAGGCATAACCCAAGCGCTGATCTTTGTCGATCAGAGTGCGAGTTCGCGGCTGAGATAGCGGCCATGATGCTGGGTCGTCACAAATTGCATAAAGCCTGGGAATCTCAACCGTGAAGTGCATGCTCGCAGTTGTTTGATACCAACCGCTGCGCGCCTCGCGCGTGGTGTTCCACACTAGCTGACTCATTTTGCAGCCTGAGCAATTTTTACGAATGAGTGAACATCAAGTTGCTCGCCACGTTTTTGCGGGTCGATGCCGGCTTTTTGCATGATGGCTTCGGCTTCAGCAGGGCTGCCCGCCCAAGTTGCCAATGCCTGGCGCAGAGTTTTGCGTCGCTGCGAGAATGCAGCGTCAATAACCTCAAAGGTTGCAAGCCTCAGAGCTTCATCGCCCAGCGGTTGGGTTCGTTTCACAAAGTAAACCAATGCGCTGTCAACGTTAGGTACTGGCCAAAAGATTGTGCGACCCACATTGCCGGCAAGGTTGCTGTCGGCATACCAGGCAAGTTTTGCGCTTGGAACGCCATAAACCTTGCTGCCAGGAGCAGCGGCAAGTCGGTGAGCAACCTCAGCTTGAACCAAAACAAGACCCGACTGCAGGCTCTTGAACTTCTCAAGAAAGTGAAGAAGAACCGGAACCGAAATGTTGTATGGCAGGTTAGCAACCAAGGCAATTGGCTCAGCACCCAACTCAGTCACCTTCATGGCATCGGCTTCGATTAGCTTGAAGTTTGCACCCGGCGCTCTGGTGTCGATTGTTTGCTGCAAAGCTGCTGCCATTTTTGGGTCGATCTCAACGCTGACAACCTGGTTGGCAACCTCAATGAGTCCGAGGGTAAGAGAACCTAAACCAGGGCCAATTTCAACCACGGTTTCAGAACCGTCGAGCTTTGCGGCCTGAACAATACGGCGAATGGTATTTGGGTCAGTAACAAAGTTCTGCCCCAACTTTTTAGTTGGAACCACATCGAGTCTGGCAGCTAACTCACGAATGTCTGCCCCACCAAGTAACTGTGCTTCGGTAGCCATTAGTCGACCTCGCTCGAGTCACGTGGTGCTGGCGGAACCTTCCATCCGTGTGGTTTTTCAATCAGACCGTCAGCCCAAGAGCCATAAACCCGCTCGGTGTTCAAGTTCAATTGCTCAGCCATTTCATTGACTGAAACACCACGCTGCTCGGCCATGAAGCGAACTGTTACCGGAACTAGGTAAGGTGCGTTTGGTCGCCCGCGAAGTGGCTCAGGCGTAAGAAAAGGTGCATCGGTTTCAACCAAAATCAGCTCTTTAGGTGCAAAGTTCAAACTGTCGCGCAGGTGCTGGTTTCGCTTGATGGTGATGTTGCCGGCGAACGACATAAACCAACCGTTTTCGGCGCATATCTTGGCAAGGTCAAGCTCGCCCGAATAACAATGGAACACAACTTTTTCAGGGGCGCCAACTCGAAGCAGAGTTTCAACAACCTGATCGTGGGCATCGCGGTCGTGAATCATGAGCGCGATGTTGTTTTCTTTGGCAATGAGAATGTGCTCTTCAAATGAGTGCTGTTGAAGTGCGATTTCGGCATCGCCTGAGGTTCTAAAAAAGTCGAGGCCGGTTTCGCCGATTGCACGAACTCGTGGCTGCTTGGCAAGTTCTGCAATTTGAGTAATTGCCTCGTCGAGTTTCGATTGGGTTTTATAAAGCGGCGCCTCGTTAGGGTGAAGTGCAACCGCCGCCAACAGGCTTGGGGTAACCGAGGCAACCTCGGCACACCACTTGCTTGACTCGAGGGTCACGCCAACCTGCACTGCGCCTTTCATGCCAGCGGCATGCATAAGCGTTAGGTGGTCGTCGAAGCCGAGGCCATCTTTGCCAAAGCCAATTTCAAGGTGAGTGTGGTTGTCGTAGGTGCCAACCTCAAGAGGTTCAACTAGGTCAGGGTAGCCCAGCGCTAGAGCGCGCTCAACGGCTTGCTGAACTAGTTCACTCACTACTTAGCTTCGGTCTCAATGCGAGGGAAAAGCCCCTCTAGTTCGCCAATTTGGGTGCCAGCAACCAGCTTGCCCCAAAGTGCACTTTCACTTAGTTTTTGGTCAGCCTGCGAACCAAGTGAACCCGCAGTCAGGGCCATCCATAGTTTTGCAGTTGCCTTAGGCAGAACTGGGGCCAACGAAATCGCGAGCACGCGAAGACCCTCGGCGGCGGTATAAAGCACTGTGGCCAAACGCTCTCGGTTGGCTTCGTCTTTTGCCAATACCCAAGGCTCTTGCACAGTGATGTAGTTGTTCAATTCATCGACGAGCGTGAATATTGCTGCGATTGCATCATTAATGGCCACTGCATCGATTGCTGCGTCAGCCGCTTGGATTGCGTTAGCCGCAACGGTTTGCACGTGCTTGTCGGCTTCGCTGAATTCACCAGCAGCCGGAATCGCGCCTTCGAAGTAACGGCTGATCATGGCAAGCACGCGGCTAGCCAAGTTGCCGAAACCGTTGGCGAGTTCTGACTGGTAACGAGCCGACAGGTCTTCCCATGAGAATGAACCATCGTGGCCGAAAGCAATTGCTTTCATGAAGTAATAGCGGAACGCATCTGAGCCGAATGTGTCGGTGATTTGCGCAGGGGCAATACCGGTCAGCTTCGACTTCGACATTTTTTCGCCACCGACTAGAAGCCATCCGTGGCCAAAAACCTGGGCCGGTGGCTGCAAGCCCGCCGCCATCAACATTGCTGGCCAAATCACAGCGTGAAAACGAAGAATGTCTTTACCGACAACCTGCACTGTGGCAGGCCAAAGGCTGGCGAACTTTTCAACATCGGCAGGTTCGGTTGAACCGTAACCAATCGCGGTGATGTAGTTCAGCAGGGCGTCGAACCACACATAGGTGATGTGGCTGTCGTCCCATGGAATGTCGATACCCCAGTCAAATTTCTCTTTGCTTCGAGAAATCGAAAGGTCTTCGAGGCCACGGCGAACGAATGAAACTACTTCGTTACGAGCAGACTCTGGCTGAATGAAAGTTGGGTTTGCCTCAAAGAAATCAAGCAGAGGCTTTTCGAATTCGCTTAACTTGAAGAAGTAGTTGGTTTCTTGAAGCTTCTCAACCGGGCGGGTGTGAATTGCGCAAACCTGCTGGTCGGCAAACTCGCCAACACCGTCGATTAGGTCAGCATCAGTTTTGTATTCTTCACAGCCAACACAGTAGTTTCCCTCGTATGAACCTCGGTAAATAAAGCCGGTGTCATAAAGGTTCTGCAAAAACTTTTGAACGTTTTTTTCGTGACGTGGGTCAGTGGTGCGAATGAAATCTTGGTTATCGATGTCAATAGTTTCAAGCAGTGGCAACCAAGCCTCTGAAACGAGCTTGTCAGCCCAAGATTTTGGGTCCGTTTTATTCGCGGCTGCGGTGCGAAGAATCTTTTCACCATGCTCATCGGTGCCAGTCAATAAGAATGACTGCTCGCCGCGCTGGCGGTGCCAACGAGCCAAAACATCGGCTGCAACTTCGGTATAGGCGTGCCCAATGTGAGGAGCATCATTCACATAGAAAATTGGCGTCGTTACATAGAACGACTTACTTGGGGCAGGCATGGCTCTAGTTTATCGAGCGTTAGCACTTGCGCCGGGCGTTAGCGCTTGCGAGACTCAAGCACCAGTTGATACAACTCGCTTTTTGAGGCATTGTGAACGCTTGCAATCTCAGCTACCGCTGGTTTCAACTGCAACCCACCCGCGACTAGTTCGTTGACCAGCGCGACTAGATCTTCGACCACTACTTCGGCAGGCGCTGCGCCCTGAATGACCAAAACCATTTCACCCTTAGGCTCAGATTTTGCCCACTCAGCAAGCTCTTGCAACGGCCCTCGAATGGTTTGCTCAAACTTCTTAGTTAGTTCACGGCTAAGGCTGGCTGGCCGATCGGCTCCAAGAACTGCAGCGGCTGACTCTAGTGATTCTAAAACTCGATGAGGCGACTCAAAAAACACCATGGTTCGAGTTTCGCGCTTGAGCGATTCAAAGAACTTGGTGCGCTCCCCGCTCTTGCGAGGAATAAACCCCTCGAAGCTGAAGCGGTCAGTCGGCAACCCAGAAACGGCGAGCGCCGAAAGAACCGCACTCGGGCCAGGAATTATCGTGACTTCAATTCCTGCTGCAGCGGCTGCGCGAACTAGCTGGAATCCTGGGTCGCTCACTGTAGGCATTCCGGCGTCACTGACCACCAGAACAGGTGCATCCTTGGCGATTTCAACCAACTGAACTAAGCGCTCAGCTTCGTTGTGGTCGTGAAGGCTAAATAGTTTGGCGTCAAGTTTGATGCCGAGTGCTTGGGCGAGGTGCAGCAGGTTTCTGGTGTCTTCGGCTGCGATGAATTTGGTTTCGCGAAGGGCTTCGACTAGGCGCGGCGAAGCGTCGGAAAGGTTTCCGATTGGGGTAGCCGCCAATATAAGCACGATCTATCTTCGCAAAGTAGGCTCTACGTGTGTCGGCAATTCGTGAAATCGGTTCAGTTAAACAATTTGTGTTGAACCACGGGCAGTGGCTAGTTTTGGCCCTCGCAGCCGTTTTGCGCTTCTGGAACTTGGGGTTTCCAAAGGCTCTGGTTTTCGACGAAACCTATTACGTCAAAGATGCCTGGTCGCTCAGCCACCTTGGCTACGAATCTCAGTGGCCCGATAACGCAAACGGCAACTTTGTGGCAGGTCAGGTTGACCTGTTCACTCACGCGGCAAGTTTTGTAGTTCACCCCCAGCTTGGCAAATGGCTGATTGCACTTGGCATGAACCTGTTCGGCGCTCAAAATGCTTTCTCATGGCGCATCATGACGGCGCTTGCTGGCGTAGTTGGTGTTTGGCTAGTCATGTTGGTTGCTCGTAGGTTGTTTAAATCCAGCGGATGGGCCCAGCTGGCCGGTTTGCTGTTTGCAATCGATGGCTTGACCATCACCATGTCGAGAACTGCCCTACTCGATAACTTCTTGATGGTTTTTGCTCTTCTGGCTTTTTACTTCATGCTTCGCGATCAAAGCCAAGTGGCTGAAGAATTGGCTTTTAGGGCTGCAAGGGCTGATGATGCAAAAACGTCTGGCGTTATTTGGCGCCGCGGATGGCTCGTGCTCTGCGCACTTTCGCTCGGGCTGGCAACCAGCATCAAGTGGTCTGGACTTTACTTTGCACTGGGCTTTGGCCTTTACATTGTGATTAGCGAAACCCTTACCCGAAGACGCCTCGGCCTAAAGCACTGGGTCAGCGATGGGCTTATTGGTCAAACTTTGGCGAACCTAGTGTTGATGGTTCCGATTTACGTTGGCACCTATGTTGCCGGTTGGTCTAGTTGGCTGCTTACTCACGGCGGGTGGGATCGCACTTGGGCAAACGACCCGAGCAATCGCTTGCCTGGGCTGCTTGGGTTATTGCCGCTGCCGCTTCAAAGCCTTATCGACTACCACCAGCAGCAATACGGCTTTCACGTGAATCTGCACACCCCGCACTCATATATGTCTAACCCGCTCACCTGGCTTTTTGTAATTCGACCTGTGAGTTTTTACTACCAGGGGAATGCCGTGGGCAAAGGCGGCTGCGCTGGCCCTGGCGATTGCGCCTCGGCAATTACCGCACTCGGTAACCCATTGATTTGGTGGGCAGCCGCGATTTCTGTGATCTACCTCGTGATTCGCTATTTCGGTGCCATTGTGCGCGTTGCCAACCTTCGCCGCGACAACGTCAAAGCTGCTTTACCTCAAAGCCACCGAGTTCAAGGGTTGACCCTGCTTGGGCTTGCCGGCGGCTACTTGCCTTGGCTGATGTACATGGGGCGAACCGTATTTCAGTTCTATTCGATTGCATTTTTTGCATGGATGATTTTTGCGCTGGTTTACTGCCTCAAAACTCTGGTTGAAGAGTCTCTCGAAGAACGCCGAGCCATCATCAAGCGACGCGTCAAAATTTTTGTAATTCTCTGTGTTGCCATGAGCGTGTGGCTTAGCAACATTTGGTTTGGCTACCAGACCCCTTATTGGTACTGGTTGTTGCACATGTGGCTACCATCGTGGATTTGATGGCCTGGGTGTAGCGGAATGTTAGGTCTTAGCTGGCGGTTAGGCTAAGTATCATGCGAACTTACCTCGATTTACTGCGCCTAAAAGGTGTTGCAAGAGTTATGGGTTCGCAATTGCTAGCGCGATTCCCTTGGGGTCTAGTTAGCCTTGGTTTTGTTATTTTCTTTTACTCAAAATTCCACTCTTATGCCATTGCCGGCATTGCCCTAGGAGCTCAAACCGTTGGTGTTGCAGTTTCTGGGCCGCTACTTGGCCGAAAACTCGTTGGTTGGGGTATTCGCCCGACTTTGCTGATTGGTGCGAGCCTTGCCGCGGCGTTAATGCTTGCCGAAGTGCTAATTGATTTGCCAGCATGGTTAGCCATTGTTTTTGCGGCTCTGATTGGCGCGGTGTCGCCCCCGGTGCAGTCAGCCTCAAGACTTACTTTTCCGATTTTGGTCGGCGAAGACAAAGTTTCGGTGCTGTTCGCATTTGATGCCATTAGCCAAGAAATCATTTGGGTAGTTGGCCCAGTTCTTGCCACTTTCTTAGCTGCGCTAATTAGCCCGGCTGCCCCGCTAGTTGCCATGGCGGTGTTCTTGATAGCTGGAACCATTTGGTTTACTCGAAACCCAGAACTTGATCAGATCAAAGTTGAAGAGCCAGAACACCGCATGGGTGGCGTGCTCAAGTACCCTGCCCTGCTTTGGGTAATGGCAATTGGCACCTTGCTGGTTGCTGGTTTCAGTGGCGTCGAAATTGGCACCGTTGGTTCATTGCCAAAAACTGCAGCCGGATTTGCGATTGGAGCCCTTTCGGTAGGTTCAATCGCCGGTGGAATTTGGTTTGGGCACCGAACCAGTTCGAAGTTCGCCATGGCCACATTTACATCGATAATTTTGCTCGGTTACTTGCTAGCGCTAGTTATGCCTTCAAACCCGTGGTGGCTTGGTTTCTGCTGGCTAATCGCGGGTATGGGTGTGGCCCCAGCGCTTGGTTTGTTAAACTTCTTGATTTCTAAAGCACTTCCAGCTAGTTCTGCGGTCGAGGCCTACGGATGGCTCGGAGCTGGCCAGTTGCTTGGCTATTCGGGCGGTGCCGCAATCACCGGAATTGCGCTTGATTTGAATGGGCCGCTAATGGCGTTCTTGCTTGCTGGTGGTTTTGGAATTGCCACTGTTTTGGCAAGTCTGCTGGCAATCAGATCTCTGCCAAAGTTAGATAAAGAAACAGAAGGGCAGCTGGCACAGTGAGCGTATTTGCAGTTCAATACTTTTATTCTGCAGAAGCAGATCAGCTAGCAGAAATTCGCCCGATTCACCGCGAGTGGCTAACTCAGCTACTAGCTGATGGCAGCCTGCTTGCCAGCGGACCACTGGTTGATTTCCCTGGGGCGCTGTTGATTTTCAAAGCCGCTTCGCTTGAAGAGCTATCACACCTGCTTGACCACGACCCATTCGACATCGCCGGTTTTATTGGTGAACGTACAGTTTCTGAATGGAACCCAATCTTTGGGCCATTTAGCGAAATCAAATAATTAGCAACTCAACTTCTAGCCGCAACTTAAAGAAAAGAGCTATTCATGTCATTCAATCCAGATCAGATGCCACTAATTACTTTGAACTCTGGGCAGCAAATTCCGCAGCTTGGCTTGGGCGTTTACAAGATGAGCCAAAACATTGCGGTTCCTGCGATTCTTCAGGCACTTGAAATTGGATACCGCCGCATCGACACCGCAGCCCTTTACGACAACGAGGTTGAAGTTGGCGCGGCCATTCGTCAAAGCGGTCTAGATCGCAAAGACGTGTTCGTAACCAGCAAGGTTTGGAATGATCGCCAAGGATACGACGATGCACTTGAGGCAATCGACGAGTCGCTTGACCGTTTGAACATTGACTACATCGACATGATGTTGATTCACTGGCCTACCCCTTCGATTGACCGCTACATTGACACGTGGAAAGCCTTCGAGCACGCTCTTGCTAAGGGACGCATTAAGGGAATTGGTGTTTCGAACTTCAAGCCAAACCACCTAGAGCGTTTGATTGGCATGGCCGAAGCAGTTCCGGCAATCAACCAGGTTGAACTTCACCCTCGTTTTCAGCAGGCCGAAATTCGTGCCTTCAACGCAAGCCATGGCATTGCAACCGAGGCCTGGTCGCCGATCGAGCGCGCAGCGCTGAGCGACAACCCAGAGCTTTTGGCGACTGCTGCAAAGCATGGCAAGAGCGTTACGCAGGTAATTTTGCGCTGGCACATTCAACTTGGAAACCTAGTAATTCCAAAGTCTTCTAACCCAGACCGCTTGGCCGAGAACATCAATGTTTTCGACTTTGCTCTTGACGATGCCGATATGAAGGTTTTCGCAGGCCTTGATGCTGGCAAGCGAAATGGCCCTGACCCAGACAGCATGTAATTCCAAAAGCCACAACCGATCAACTAGCAAAGGTGCAAAGTGAATCAGAAATCATTCCCAGAAGTTCAGTTGGGCGTTGGTCGAGTTGTGGGGGTCTGGCGAGATGACAGTGCAACTTTTCTTGGTATTCCGTTTGCCGAGCCGCCGGTTGGTGAACTGCGTTTTGCGGCACCAGTGCCAGTGCGCGAATTGCCTCAACCGTTCGTGGCGGCCGAGTTCGGGTC
>JBDLVP010000110.1:0-5591 GCA_039804705.1 Actinomycetota bacterium | reverse complement strand
ACGTCTTCGATTTCACGTGCTGCTTGTTCGGCGAGAACTACCTGGTCGCTGTAGTCAACGTAACCGAGACGCTTTTTCTCATTGCGGTAATGCTGAGCAAGCTTTGCCAAAGTCGGGTTATTGACTAACTTCTGCATGAATTCAACGTGATAGGCAAATGGTTCAAAATCACTACCGCCCGAGGTTTTAGGCAACTCTGCAAAACGGGTAATGAGGTTTTCGGTGAATTGAGCAACTTGCTCGCCAGAAACTAGGTTGTCGTTCATTGTGGCGGCTAAAGACACCACAGCTTCAATGATCGTCTTGAATTCGAGCTCTAGATCACCAAGTCGTTCGTCGATCTTTTCGCCGTCACGAATGATTACTTCTCGTGCCAGTTGGTAAGCCCCAGCATCGCTTAGCAGCGTAGCTTCGGCTTCGTAGCCAAGTGCCACCGCGTTATCGCGAAAAATTGAGTTGGCATAAGAGTTATAGGTAGAGATTGTTGGTTGCGTGAAATCATCGCCCAATTCTTTTGGCCACATTTGTTCGTTGGCCTTGAGCTTGAGCAAATTCTCGTAGATTCGAGTACTGAGTTCGCTGGCTGCTTTTCGGGTAAATGTAAGGCCCAAAATTTGCTCGGGTAGCGCGAATTCGTTGGCTACTAGCCAAAGAACTCGCACCGCCATTAGCTCGGTTTTACCTGAGCCAGCGCCGGCGACTACTAGCGATGCTGAATCTAGAGATGCCTCTTCGACGGCACGGGCTTGCCACTCGGTAAGTTTGCGGCCTTTACCCTGGTGCATTACATCGTAAATTTGCTGAGCGCTGAATTTAACCTGCATATGAAACCGCCTGAATTAGGTGAAGACTGCAAGATGCATAGTTGTGATCGGTTTGGCAGTGTGATGCAACCTTGGCAACAAAGTATTTTTCAGGCATTGCCATGCCGCTTGCGGCACCAGCTAAAAGCTCTTCGAAGAATTGCTTTTTGCCAGAAACTTCGATTGACGCCTGTGTTTGAGGTTCCGGTTTTTCGTTGCCAACAATTAGCAACTTGGCACCTTCAAGTTCAAGACCATCGAGGCCTTCTACCCCGCTAAAAGCGCCTGCTTCAAATGCCAATTGGTAGACACCCAGTTGAGCGTGGTCTTGAAGCTCTTCTTTGCTCGGCTTCTTTTTGCCCGTTTTTAGATCGACAATTACTACTCGCCCCTCAGGGGTTAGCTCAATACGGTCAACTGTTCCCATAACGCGAGCGTCACCAAGTTCGAAAACGAACTTTTGCTCAACCGTGGCAACTTCACCTTGAAAGGTTGCAAGATAACTGGTGATGTTCTGAATCAGTTTGCGAGCCTTGCGTTCGGCAGCTCTTTCTTGCCAGGCTGATTCAAATTCAAGGGTGTGCCACTTGCTCTGCACCACCGACCAAAGTTCTTCTTCTGATTTTGATTTGGTTAGTTCAAGTGCTTTGTGAACAATTGACCCCAAGCTCGCTGAGAAGTCTTGAGACTTACCGCCGTGGCTCGAGATAAACCAGTGCAAAGGGCAATCTGCCCATGCCTGCAACTGACTCGGGCTAATGACAACCTTTTGGTTTTGTTCGTCGCCGGCAGTAGCCGAAAGTTCGAACAATGGCTCTTCGCTTGAGATTGGCAATAGTCCGTACCAAGAATCAGGGTGAGCACCTGGTGTGCCCTCGGCTGCAAGTACGCCAAGAGCCGCTGAGATTTGAACCTGAGCCTGAGCATCTTGGGCCACGGCTAGATCGCGACGCAATTTGCCAGCCATTGAGCGCAACGTGAGCGCCTCGGTTACATAGGCGCTGGCTTGAGGCATTTGGTTGCCCGATGCCAAATGCAGAAATTGTGAGAGCTGATCATCTTGAGACTGAGCTGCTGAAAGCAATACCTTTGAGTTTGATGCCCCAACTGCTTTGTAGAGCATGCGCATTTCATCGGCGAATTCGGTGCGAACCGGCTCGGAAACCGAGGCAATTCGACCGAATTTGAGCGCCGATAAAACGTTTGCACCGAGTAGCGAAGAACGTGGTCGAAGATTCGGGAACACGCCTTCGATTAGCTGAGGAACAGCGACCAGTTCATATCGACGACCAATCAAACCCGCTGGAGTTAGCAGATCAACGGTTGCTACGCCGCGCTTTGAAATTGCAAGTGAGTCTTCGGGTAGTTCTTGATCGAGCTGAATGCGAATGAAGTCGTATGCCTTTGCGCCCGGGTCACGCTCAACATATCGGTTAGCGGCCGCAAACAGAGCCAAAACCGAATCTAGGTTGCGGTTTGCCTGAACGGCGACTTCGCCAAGACCTCTAGCCTCTGTTGGCCAGTCTTTGCAAGGTAGTGATTCGTCCCAGAGTTGCCAAAGCAGGTCTTCTATTGAGGTGCTGGAATCAAGCGCTAAACGACGAGTAATTTCAAATCGCTTTAGAAATCGGCGAACCACCTTGGCTTCGTTAGAACCAATGGTGGTCAACGAATCTGAGTTTTGAAACAACTCAATTAACAATTCGTTGGTGTTGGCGTTTGAATCGTTCAAGATTGCCTCAGCACGAAGAGATCGACGAAGCCGGCGAAGACCAAGTGAATCTAAACCGCAAAATGGCGATGCCAGCAAAGTCAGAACCTGCTCGATGGAATAGTCGCCTTCGACAAAGGCCAGTTCGACTACATCGAGAATTGAGCGCGACCCGAATTCATCACGCAGCGCTGCCTGAGCACCAACGATTCGAACCGGTACTGATTCTGCTGCTAAGGCCATTTCAAGGCCTTCAAGCTGTGCTCTTGAACGAGCGACAACTGCCAAATCTTGCCAGGCTAATTCGCCATGTAAGTGTGCCTCACGTAGTTGACGTGCCAACCACGAAACTTCGGCTTCGGCCGAATTGAGCACTGTGATGTTTAGGTTTTTGTCGGCGTTTAGGTTGGGCACAAAATTTGCACGGCGATGCCCTTTTTGAGCCTGAGATTTATCGACGATTTTAGTGCTGGCAGCTGCCATGAGTTTTTGAACATCGTTGGCTCGATTAATTGGCAGCTCTAGGATCGAAATCGCTTGAGATGCAGCGCCACGCGCTGACGCTACCTTGTTGGCTAGGTTCTCAAAAAGTTTTGGGTCAGCTGAGCGAAAACCGAGGGTTGATGAATCAGTGTCACCGAAAAGAATTAGCCCACGATCAAGGCCGACCAACGCCTCGATAAAGGTAGCAGCAGCAGGGGTTAGCTCTTGAGCATCGTCTACCAGAACGGTTGCATATTTCGATGTCAAGGCGTTCACCTGTGGGTCGGCTAGAGCGTGTGTGGCTGCCGACAACAAAGTTGGTGCATCGAAACGGTTGGCAAACTCTTCTAAAAGCAGTTTTTCTTCGTAGGCAGCAAAGATGCTTGAACTTGCAATCCAGTCGAGGCGCTGGTGTTCACGGCCCAAATCTGCAAGGTTACTTGCGGTAATCGAATGCTCTTGGCAAACCGAAATCAAATCACGCAGTTCAGCCCGAAAACCAGCGAGCGCGAACACCTTGGCATCGAAGTGTTTTGGCCAACCCTCGGCAGAAACTTGGCCGCTAGAGAGTGGTTCAAGCAACTCAGCCAGAATGGCGTCTTGTTCGCTACCTGAAATTAGCTCAGGTGCTCGCTCACCCGCAGCTAGAGCAACCTGGCGAACCACGGCAAACGCTAAAGATGAAACAGTTCGAGCAAGCGAGCCCTCGACTGTCATTTGCAGGTCAAGAACAATTGACTCACGCAGTTTTGCAGCTGAATCACGAGAGGCGGCAATTACCAGAATTGCTTCGGGGCGAATGCCAGTGGCAACCCAGGATGAAACTAAAGAACGAAGTTGGCTGGTCTTGCCTGAGCCTGGAACCCCAAAAACGCAGGCGACTGAATTAGCGTTCAGGCTAGTCAAGTCAGGCAAAAGCCCAAACGCGCGCGATTGGCGCGCTGGGGTTGATAAAAACTTAGCCTGAGTCATAGCGCTACTTTATCGCCGACCACCGACACAACTTGTTAGCGCCGATTGCTTTAGTAGCGAGCTTGTTCTGGTTCGATCTCTTCGACCCAAGCCACAACACCGCCACCAACGTGAACGGCATCGGTGAAGCCAATTCGCTTGACTACTTCGAGAGCATCGGCCGAACGCTTGCCTGACTTGCAGTGAATCACAATCTGCTTATCGCTTGGTAGCTTGGCAAATGCTTCACCGGTCAAGAACTCACCCTTCGGAATCAGCACTGAACCTGGAATTCGATTGATATCAAATTCATTCGGTTCACGAACGTCAATCAAAATGAAGTCGTCTTTGCCGGCCGAGCGGGCATCCAAGCGGTTTTTCAATTCGAAAACATCGATGGTTGAGCCAGCAGTTACTGCGTCAAGATTGCCGCCCTTTAGGCCGCAGAAGTAGTCGTAATCGATTAGCTCGGTGATTGGGCCGACCTCAGGGTCTTTGCGAACCTTGAGCTCACGCCAGGTCATTTCGAGCGCATCGAACATCAACAGGCGACCAAGCAAAGTGCGGCCGGTTCCGGTGATCAACTTAATGGCTTCAGTGGCCATTACTGAACCAATAGCTGCACACAGCACACCGAAAACACCACCCTCAGCGCACGATGGCGCCATTCCAGGAGGCGGCGCTTCTGGGTATAAGTCGCGATAGGTTGGTCCGTGGCCCTGCCAGAACACTGAGACCTGACCGTCAAATCTAAAAATCGAGCCAGAAACATAGGGCTTACCAAGGATGGCTGCCGCATCGTTGACCATGTAGCGGGTCGAGAAATTATCGGTGCCGTCGAGAATCAAATCGTAGTCTTTGAAAATCTCGAGCACATTTGAGTTGTCGAGGCGAACCTCATGAAGAATCACATTGACGTGAGGGTTGATTCCCTCAACTGACTCGCGAGCAGAAATTGCCTTTGGGCGGCCAATGTCGCTCTGCGAGTGAATGACCTGACGCTGAAGGTTTGACTCATCAACCACGTCGAAATCAACAATGCCCAGGGTGCCAACGCCAGCAGCTGCTAAATACAGAAGAGTTGGCGAACCAAGCCCACCGGCGCCAATGACCAAAACTTTGGCGTTCTTAATTCGTCGCTGACCGACCAACCCAACTTCAGGAATGATCAGGTGGCGCGAGTAACGCTCAATTTCGCTTTGAGAAAGCTCACCAGCTGGTTCAACCAGCGGGGCAAGTGAAGAAGTCATGAGTACAAGTTTAAGTCAAAAGCCAAAGTTGCCCTACTCAAGATTTAAGTTGCTGACTTAATAGGTAACAACAAAAAGGCGAGGGCCTAGTAACAACTAAGCCCTCGCCAATTTTTAGAACGTGTTTTAGCGTGCCACGCCTGCTGCGGTTGCGGTTGGAACCTCGACCAAGCGACCGGTGGTCACATCGTAGATGTAGCCATAGACCGGAATGCCAGCTGGAACCAGTGGGTGGTTCTTGATGCGAGCAACATCTTCGGTAACGCTCTGAGCCTGCTCAGAAATGGTTAGCCAGTCGATGTACTTGGCTTCGGCTGAACCTGGTCCAGTGCCAACGTCATAGAAGCCCTGCTCACCAAGAGCTGCGGTTTCCAAGCTGTTAGCTAGTAGCCC
>JBDLVP010000109.1:0-14071 GCA_039804705.1 Actinomycetota bacterium | reverse complement strand
GTGACCTTCGTCAGGGTCGTTTACGCGAATGTGAACCGCGCGGTTCTGGTACTTGCGGGCCATGTTCACAATGGCGCCTGGCATGGTGGCACTGAAGAGCATGGTTTGACGCTCTTGCGGGGTATAGGTGAAGAGCTTTTCAATGTCTGGCAAGAAGCCTAGGTCGAGCATTTCATCTGCTTCGTCAAGAACCATGATTTCGATGTTCTTGAGGTTTAGCTTGTTTTGCTTGGTTAGGTCGATTAGACGACCAGGAGTTCCAACAATGATCTGGGCGCCAGCTTCAAGCTCAGCGATCTGGGTGTCAAAAGCTTTACCGCCGATGATTGCGGCAACGGTGGTTGCTCGGTTAGCGGTTGCTAACACTAGGTCTTCGGCAACCTGCAGGGCAAGTTCACGGGTTGGAACCACAACTAGGGCCTTGGCACCTGGTTCTGGGTTCTTGCCGAGCTTTTGAATTAGTGGCAAGCCGAAGCCAAAGGTTTTACCGGTTCCGGTTTTTGCTTGACCAATAATGTCTTGGCCGCTGAGTGCTACTGGAATAGCTTGCTCTTGAATTGGGAATGGCTCGGTGATGCCTTTTGCCTCGAGTGCTTCGACGATGTCTTGGTCAATGCCTAGGTCTTGAAAAGTCAATTGGTGTCCTCTTTTAGCGGCGACAGAACACCACTACTCATATAAGAAGTCTAACCTGCTGGCGATTTTGGGCTTATTTCTGGCCATAAACGTTTTGGTAGCGGCCGAAGAGAGCGTCGATGGTTTCTTGAGGCAGGCGCTTTGGGTGGCCGAGTTGGGTGGCGAGCCAGGCTGATTTGGCTACGTCTTCGCACATGATTGCCGCTTTGAGGGCTGACTTGGCGCTGTTTCCAATGGCGAAGACTCCGTGCTGACGCATGAGCACTGCTTTTGAGCGGCTGTCTTTTAGGGTCGCCACGATTCCCTGGCCGATTGAGTCATCGCCGATGATTGCGAAAGGGCCAAGAGGAATATCTCCGCCGAATTCATCGGCAATGGCGGTGAGCACGCAGGGAATCTCGCGTTCGGCTGCAGCCCAAGCGCTGGCATAGTTCGAGTGGGTGTGAACTACGCCGTTGACCTCAGGCAGGTTGCGATAAACATAGGCGTGAGAGGCGGTGTCGCTTGATGGCGCGTGGTTACCTTCGAGCACGTTGCCGCCAAGATCGCACAGCACGAAACTTTCAGGGATGAGCTGTTTATAGAGCAGGCCGCTCGGCTTGATTAGAAAGCCTTCTGGCACGCGCTGCGAAATGTTGCCGCCCGACCACACCGCCAGCTGGTTTTGAATCAGTTGCTGGTGAAGCTCGTGAAGTTCTGCTCTGGCTTGCTGGTTACTCATTGGTTGCGCCTCGCTTGATTGCTTTTAGTCGTCTCATCACGTTGTTTTCGCCTCGACCAAAGTAGTCGTGAAGCAGTTCATATTCCGCATAGAGTGCGTCGTACTGCTTTGCTCTCGCCTCGTTTGGCACATAGATTCCGCGCTTGACTTTGCCCATGGCAGCCGCGGCTTCTCGCACGTTCTTATATGCACCAGCGGCAACAGCAGCATGGATGCCACTACCCAACGCCGGACCTTGTTCGGAATCAATCACGCTAAGTGGCAACCGGGTGATGTCGCAGTAGAGCTGCATCAAGAATTGGTTCTTGACCAATCCGCCGGCAACAATGAACTCGGTTACTGGAATTCCTGAGGCTCTGAAAGTTTCAACAATCTTTCGGGTGCCGAAAGCAGTCGATTCCAGAAGTGCTCGGTAGACATCCTCAGGTTTTGTGGTCAAGGTGGTGCCAAGCACCAGCCCAGATAGTTCGTGGTCTACCAGCACCGAGCGGTTGCCCGAGTGCCAGTCGAGTGCAATGAGACCGTGCTCGCCAACTTTTTGGGTGGCGCTAAGGTCGGTTAGGTATTGGTGAATCGACTTTTCGGATTGCTTGGCTTGCTCGAAGTATTCGGCAGGAACTTGGTTTTCAACGTACCAAGCAAAAATGTCTCCTACGCCAGATTGACCAGCTTCGTAGCCATAGAGACCCGACACAATTCCGCCGTCGACCACGCCACACATTCCAGGAACCTCGGTCAAGGTGGTGGCGTTCATCACGTGACAGGTTGAGGTTCCCATGATTGCAACCATTTGGCCAGGTTCGGTGGCCTGAGCGGCAGGGGCGGTGACGTGAGCATCAACGTTGCCAACTGCAACGGCAATGCCTTCTGGCAAACCGGTGAGTTCGGCGGCTTGACGGGTAAGTGTGCCAGCCTTATCTCCGAGCTGACCGATTGGGTGCTTGAGTTTGGTTTCGGCGAAATCGGCGAATTCGGGGTTTAGAGCGACAAGGTATTCGCGGCTTGGGTATTTGCCGTCTTGCAGGTTTCCCTTGTAGCCGGCGGTGCAAGCATTGCGCACATAGTTGCCGCAGAGCTGCCAAATGATCCAGTCGGCTGCCTCAACGTATTTATGCATTGCGTGGTAGATCTCAGGGTCTTCTTCAAGAAGCTGCAAACCCTTGGCTAGTTCCCACTCCGATGAAATCTGGCCGCCATAGCGAGGTAGCCAACTCTCGTTGCGCTCGAGGGCAACCTGGTTGATTCGATCGGCCTGGCCGCCAGCCGCGTGGTGCTTCCAGAGTTTTACATAGGCGTGAGGTCGGTTGGCAAATGGCGGCAGTTCACTCAGGGGAGTACCGTCTTCAGTTACCGGAATAAAGGTGCAAGCCGTGAAGTCGGTGGCAATGCCAATTACATCGGCTGGGTTGATCTGGGAATTTTTCACAGCGGATGGCACTGCGTGCTTGAGCACTTCAACGTAGTCGCCGGCAACCTGAAGCGCCCAGTCTGGTGGCAGTTTTTCGCCAGTGGCATTGAGGTGAGTGCTCATCACTGCGTTTGGGTATTCGAGCACGGACGAACCGAGCTCGCCGCCATCGCTAACGCGAATCACCACGGCTCGGCCCGATAGAGTTCCGTAGTCAACGCCGATTACATACTTTTCGCTAGTCACTAGTTGACCTTTCGGGTTGAGGCGCGAACCTGCAAAGTGGGTTCAATCGGGGTGAAGGTTGGCAGTTCTTGCAACTCGAGTTTGGCAAGCAGCAGGGCGATTGCGCGCTCGCCGATTTGTTCAAAGTCTTGGCGTACGGTGGTGAGACCCTTGCCAAAGTAAGCGGCCTCTGGCAGATCATCGAAGCCAACCACGCTGATATCTTTTGGCACCTGCATACCGCGTTCATCCAAGGCTTTGATAAGGCCAAAGGCAATGTGGTCGCTAGCTGCGAAAACCGCGGTAACTTTTTTGCCTTCGAAGTCAAAGTTCTTGCCAATTTCGTAGCCAGCCTCAAGGCTCCAGTCGGCAACCTCAACAATTGAGCTGAGCTTGTAGCTTTTAAGAGCCTTTTCGTAACCAGCTTTTCGAGCAATCGACTCGATCCAGTTGGCAGGTCCTTGAATGTGAAGAATGTTTTTGTGACCGAGTTCGATCAGGTGATTGGTTGCGGTTTGGGCGGCCGCCTGGTTATCCATGCCGACTGCGAGTTCGTCGCCATGAAGGTCGGTGTCAACGGTGAGCACTGGCACGCGAAGTTTGGTGCGGGCAAGTTTGAGAGTTTCGGCGTGAGGGGTAATCACAATCAAGCCCTCAATACCCACTAGCTTTAGGTGCTCAATGGCGTTAAGAACCTCGGCTTCGGCACTCGGGTTGATGCCGCAGGTCACCACAAAATAACCAGCTTCGCGCGCGGCTTTTTCGATTGCCTGCACTGTGCTGGCTGGGCCGTTCAAGTTGGTGTCAGAGGCCAAAATGCCAAGCATTTTGCTGCGTTTGGTTTTGAGCGCTCGAGCTGCCAGGTTTGGGCGATACCCAAGTTTCGCCATGGCTTGCTCAACGCGAAGTTTGGTTTCGGGTCGAATCGATGGGTGGTTGTTGACCACTCGTGAAACGGTCTGGTGCGAAACCTGCGCAAGTTCAGCAACATCGAACATGCTGGCTGCACGGGTGGTTTTAGAAGCAGGCATCTAGCGAACCGTTTCAGCCAATCGCCAGTACGCGGCTGCGTATTGCAGGTCTTTGCGGTAGTCGCGAAGCTTGGTGTTTTCGTCGATGATCACGTGCTCAACGTTCATCATGCGGGCGAAGTCTTCAATGGTTTCAAGTGATACCGAGTTGGTCAGCACAGTGTGGTGGCTGCCGCCGGCGAGAATCCAGGCTTCTGCCGATTCGGCCAAGCTTGGTGCTGGCTGCCAAACGGCTCTCGCAACGGGTAACTTCGGCAGGTCTTCGGTTGGCTCAACAATTGTGATTTCGTTCGAAATTATTCGGTGACGATCGCCAAGATCAGCAAGGCAAACCACTCGGCCTTCGGCAGGGCTAGCAGTAAAGACCATGCGAACCGGGTCTTCTTTGCCGCCGATGCCAAGCGGGTGAATCTCAATTCGTGGTTTGGCGTTGGTGATAGATGGGCAAACCTCGAGCATGTGGGCACCAAGAACTTTAGGGGTGCCAGGGCCAAAGTGATACGTGTAATCCTCCATAAACGAGGTTCCACCGTTTTGTGCCATGCTTTTGATGATTGCGGTCATAGCTGAGGTCTTCCAGTCACCTTCGCCGCCGAAGCCATAGCCTTCAGCCATCAGGCGCTGAACTGCAAGGCCTGGCAGCTGGCGCAAGTCACCAAGATCTTCGAAGTTCGAGGTGAAAGCACCGTAGCCGCCAGCTTCAAGAATTGAACGAAGTGCGATTTCGATCTTGGCTGCGTATTGCAAGCTTTCGTATCGCGCAGCGCCTTTGCGAAGTTCTGGCACAACATCGTATTGAGCCTCATAGGTTTCGCAGAGGGCATCGGCGGCTTGGTAGCTCACCTGAGCCACAGCGTCAACCAAGGTGTTCACTCCAAGGTTCTCAACTGAAATGCCGAACTGCATTTGCGTTGAAACTTTGTCGCCGTCGGTAACTGCAACAAAGCGCATGTTGTCGCCGAAACGAGCAAGCTTGAGGTTCTTCGAGGTGTTGAAGCCAATGCAGGCAGCAGCCCAGGCGGCAACTTTGTCTTGCACGGTGGTTTCGGTCGGGTGGCCAACCACAACTTTGCGAGCTGTGCCTAAGCGGGTAACCATGTGGCCGAACTCGCGGTCACCGTGAGCGGCTTGGTTGAGGTTCATGAAGTCCATGTCAATCGTAGCCCACGGCAGTGACTGCCCGGCTTGAGTGTGAAGGTGAAGCAGTGGCTTCTGAAGCGCGGCCAAACCGGCAATCCACATTTTGGCAGGTGAGAAGGTGTGCATCCAGGTGATTACACCGATGCAAGCATCTGTAGCGGTGGCATCGAGCATGACTCGGCGAATTTCTTCAGGGGTTTTCAGAATCGGCTTGAATACATAGCTGACTGTGCCGTCGAAGTTAGCGGTCAACTGCTCAAGCACCAGCTGCGACTGGTGGGCAACCTGCTTCAGGGTGTCGTTGCCATAAAGGCTCTGGGTGCCGGTTAGAAACCAAATCTCGAGCGGTTGAGTTGCTTTGGCCACGATGTTGCCTTTCGATTGAAACGAATTTGTTCGATGCAATTGAGATTATGTTAGCGTTAACATTCAAATTTGGGTAAAGTCGCAACTAAATCGAAATTCGCAGAATCTGAGGGTGAAATGACAAAAACTTGGCAGCCAGAGCACTTCTGGTTTGGCGGCGACTACAACCCTGAGCAATGGCCGCGTGAAATCTGGGATGAAGACGTAGTGCTCATGCAGCGAGCCGGCGTGACGGTGGCCACTGTGGCAGTTTTTGCCTGGGGTCGCATTGAAGTCACCGAAGGTAACTTCGATTTCGAGTGGCTCGATGACTTGATGAATCTGTTGCATGCCAACGGAATTCAAGTTGATCTTGCAACCGCAACTGCCTCGCCACCAATGTGGATGACCCAGAACTACCCAGACATTTTGCCGCAGACCTACGATGGCGTGACGCTCTCGCAGGGTTCGCGCCAGCATTACAGCCCGTCGTCTCCGACTTACAAAAAGTTTGCCGCGCGTTTGGTTCGCAAAATGGTTGAGCGCTATCGCAATCACCCAGCACTGGTTGCCTGGCACATCAACAATGAGCTCGGTTGCCACATTGCCAAGTGCTACAACGAAGACTCAGCACACGCGTTTCGAGTTTGGCTCGAGGCAAAGTACGGCACGGTCGAAAAGTTAAACCGCGCCTGGAACACCGCGTTCTGGAGTCAGAACTACAACTCTTTTTCGCAGGTGCAGCCACCGCGCCAGACCCCAACGTTGATCAACCCAACTCACGCGCTCGACTTCGATCGATTCAGCGCCGATGCACTTCTAAGCGTTTATCGTGCCGAGGTTGAAATTGTTCGCGAGCTTTCGCCGAATGTGCCAGTGACCACAAACTTCATGGGCTTCTTCAAGCACGCCGACTATTGGGCTTGGGCGAAAGAGGTCGACTTTGTTTCCGACGATTCCTACCCAGACCCAGCCGACCCGCTGCACGCAGCGCAGACCGCGGCAACTCGCGACCTAATGCGCTCGCTTGGTGGTGGCGCCAACTGGGTAATGATGGAACAAGCCCCGAACGCCGTGAACTGGCGCGTGCACAACGCTGCCAAACCTGCAGGCATGAACCGCCTGTATTCAATGCAGGCTGTTGCTCGCGGTGCTGCCGGAGTTATGTATTTTCAGTGGCGCCAGTCAAAAGCCGGAGCCGAGCGTTTTCACTCGGGCATGATTCCTCACGCTGGCACCGAGACTCGAGTGTTCCGCGAGGTTGAAGCACTTGGCAACGAGCTCAAGGAAATGCCCGCGGTGCTTGACTCGCGCAATGCGGCCAAGGTTGCCATTGTGTTCGACTGGCACAGCTGGTGGGCACTCGAGCAGGGCCAGAGCGATCAGGAGTTCACCAACGGAAACACCAAGCAGTCATACCTTGGCGAAATGATGACCTATTACCGCGCGTTTTTCGACCGCAACATTTTGGTCGATTTCGTCGCCCCCGACGGAGACCTTTCGAACTACCAGATTGTGGTTGCCCCGAACCTATACATCACAACTGAAAGCACCCAGAAAAACTTGGATGCCTTCGTGCGCGCTGGCGGCCAATTATTGGTGGGCTTCCAGAGTGGCATTCTCGATGAGAATGGGCACGTTTACTTGGGCGGATACCTAGGTGGTTCGACCAATAACGGCGCTAAAGCTGGCACTCTGCAAGAAACCCTTGGCATCTTGATAGAAGAATTCACCCCGATTGCCAAAGGTGCCTTTGACTCAGGCCCGCTGCCAAAGTTTTCAATCGAAGGTGAGTTCAACGGCAAGGCCAAAGTTTGGGCCGAGGTTTTGCACCCGACCACCGCAAACGTTGAGGCAAAGTTTGTCGATGGTCCATCGGCTGGTCACCCGGCAGTTACCTCTAACGTTCACGGCAAGGGTAAGGCTTGGTATGTAGCTACTCGACCGAGCAAGGCAGTTGCTGGTCAGCTAGTCGAGGCTTTAGCAATAGCAGCTGGCGTTAGCGGCTTGCTTTCTGAGCCAATTGCAAACGTTGAAGTTGTGGCCCGCGGTGAAAACGTGTTTGTAATGAACCACAACTCACACGCAATCAAGCTGCCGGCCGACTTTGCGGCAAAGCACAAGCTTGCCGAAACAGTTGAGGCTTACACCGCAGCGGTTGGCAATAGTCTGGCTTAGTGAATAGTTCGTATCGTTTGTTGGCCCCGGCATTGAACCCAGTGCTGGCAGCAGATCTTGAGCTTGCCGATTTCGAACCAACCAGTTTCGACGACTACGAAGACCTGCGCTTTGAACTAAAGGCGCTCGGCAATTTTGAAACCAAAAAGTGCCGCTTTCTCGACGTGGCATTTCGAGCGCAACAGGCAACCGAGTGGCTGGCTGGTGAGTCAAACTTTAGAAACGTAACCCTTGAGATTGGGCGAGTGGGCTCTTTTGATCTGACCGCGACCAAACTGAACGTGGTTACCTTCGAGAACATTCGCGCAGGGTACGTAAACCTAATCAACTCATCGATTCAAGACATCTTGTTCAAAGATTGCCGGTTCGACACTCTTGACCTGTTTGCCACCAAAGCCAAGCGCATTCGATTTGAGAACTGCAAGGTTGAAGATCTTGACGTTCGCGAAATGCAGGGCGAACACATTGACCTGCGTGGCCTCGACTTCAACCATGTTCGAGGCATTGCTTCACTGCGAGGCGCAACCATCAACGAGGATCAGCTAATGCACCTTGCTTCAGATTTGGCACTGTTGGCCGGCATCAATGTTGCTTAAACTAAACAAGTAGCAATTCTTTAGCGCTATTGCGGAATACCTAAAGAAAATTTCTAGTTTTACCTTTCCGGTGCAACGTTGCACATTTTCTTTTGCTCGCTGCTCTCGATTGGTTTCTTTTGGCAAATCTGCTTTACAAACTTGGTCTTTTTTCGGCCCGCCGCGCCTGGTTGGTAATCACGGCCTGGGTGGTCATTCTCGGTGTTGCAATCGGTTCAGCCGCTGCGTTCTCGGGCAAACTTTCGACCAGCATGTCGCTCGACGGCACCCCAAGCCAGTTGGTAATCGATGACCTAAAGGCTTCGTTCCCAGAGGCTAGCCGCGGTTCTGGTCAGATTATTTTTCACAAGACCAACGGCCAGAACTTTACCAAGGCTGAACAAGCACAGATTGTTAGCGCCCTAAACAACCTGACCACTCTTGGCGGGGTTGACTCGATTCTCGACCCATTCAAAACTGAAGCCGACATTGCCAAAAACCGCGCTGACTTGCTCGATGGCCAAAAGAAGTTGGCTGAGGCTCCTGCCAAATTGAAGTCGGCTCAAAAGAAGGTAAATCAGGGCAAGAAAGATTTAGTTTCTGGCCAGAAGACCATCACGGCAAACGTTAAGAAACTCAAAGACACCCTCAAGACCCTCAAAGGCCAGCAGAAGCAACTCGAGGCTGGCATTGCTCAGCTTCAAGCGGGTCACGCGCCTAATGAAATGGTTGCTCCTTACCTGGCAAACCTTGCCAAGCTCAAGGCTGGCATTTCGCAGGTCAAGGCTGGGCAGGTTCAGCTTGCCACCGCTCAAAAGAAGCTCAACGCCGGCAAGATTAAACTTGCTAAAGCTCAAAAGAAGATCGACAAAGCTTGGGCCGACATTACGGTCAACACCCCAAAGCTTGCCACCGCTCAAAAAATCTTGGATGCCGCCAACGGCTTCGTAACTGTTTCTAAAGATGGCCAGACTGCGGCCGCCGGTGTGTATTTCAAGCACCCGCTAAACGAGATTGAAGAACCACAAAAATCTGCAGTGGTCGACAGCATTAGCTCGGTGAAAATTGCCAACGTTCAGGTTGAGGTTTCTCAAGAACTCACTCGTTCAATGCCTTCGCTTCTTGGCCCAGGTGAAATGGTCGGTTTGGTTGTTGCCGCGATTGTGCTGTTCTTGATTTTGGGAACCCTAATCGCAGCAGGTTTGCCGGTGCTTTCAGCCCTAATTGGCGTTGGCATTTCAGCCAGCGCAACCATGGCTCTTTCTTCGGTTTTGCAAATGACTCAGACCACTCCGATTTTGGGAATCATGCTTGGCTTGGCAGTGGGTATTGACTACTCGTTGTTCATCATTAACCGTCACCGCCGTCAGCTCAAAATGGGCGTTGAGGTTGGCGAGTCAATTGGTTTGGCAAACGGCACTTCGGGCAACGCCGTGGTGTTCGCGGGAATTACCGTAATCATTGCGCTGGTTGCGTTGAACTTAACTGGCGTTGGGTTCCTCGGCCTGATGGGTAGCGTTGGCGCTGCGGCAATCGCGATTGCAGTTCTGGTTGCCATTACTTTCACCCCGGCTGTTGTTTCACTAATCGGCCTCAAGGTGATCACCAAGAAAGATCGCGCAAAGATTGGCGATGCCGCAGCTCAGCACAATGCCGAGCAGCCAAAGAATGCAACCAAGCCAGTGTTTGCCACCAGGCATCCTTGGGTTTCAATCGTTGCAACTATTACTTTGCTGTTGATTGCAGCTCAGCCAATTTCGTCACTTCGTTTAGGTTTGCCAGACGGCTCGTCTGAGTCAATCGAATCAACTCAATACAAGGCGTTCAAGCTTGCCAGCAGTGCATTTGGCGTTGGAATCAACGGGCCAATCGTGGTTATTGCAACCAGCGATACCGTGCTCGAAGACCAACTAAAGCTAGACTTTGAGGCCGCCGTTGCTACCCGCCTAATGCAACTCAAAAACGTTGCAGCTGCTGTGCCTGCCAAGGTTTCGCCTGACGGCAAAAAGGTTCTATTCGAGGTAATTCCAAAGACTGGGCCGGCTAGTGCCGAGACCGAACAACTCGTTTACGACGTTCGCGGGCTCGATGCTGAAACGCAGCGCACAGTTCATGCCTCGCTTGGGGTCACCGGGTTCACGGCGAGCAACATTGACCTTTCGAAGAAGCTTGCCGATGCGCTGCCGCTTTACCTCGGCACAGTGCTTATTCTCTCGATGATTCTGCTGGTTTTAGTGTTCCGTTCAATCGCAGTACCAGTGATTGCCAGCGCCGGGTTCTTGCTCACCGTATTTGCAGTTCTCGGTTCAGAGGTAGCTGTGTTCCAGTGGGGTTGGTTGGGCAGTTTGTTCCAGGTTCACGACCCAGGGCCAATCATGAGCTTTGTGCCGACGATCATCATTGGTGTGGTGTTTGGTTTGGCCATGGACTACCAGCTGTTCTTGGTCTCAGGAATGCGTGAGGCCTATGTTCACGGTCACTCGCCAAAAGACTCGATCAACTTCGGTATTCACCTATCTCGTGCAGTTGTTGTTGCCGCAGCAATCATCATGGTTTCGGTATTCGGTGGTTTTGCGTTCAGCGACATGGTGACCATTCGCCCAATTGGTTTTGGCTTGGCAACAGGTGTGCTCTTCGATGCATTCCTAGTGCGCCTGATTTTGGTTCCGGCAACCATGACCATATTGGGCAAGGGTGCTTGGTACATTCCAAAGTGGCTCGACCGCATTTTGCCGAACGTTGATGTTGAGGGTGCTGCTCTCGAACGCCAGCACTTGCATTAGAAATTTGGCACTAAAACTTTTTGAAGTAAGAAATCGAAACCTTGAGAGCGCAAATGTCTCAAGGTTTCTTTTTTGGTCTAAATTTCTAGTAGGCAGTTATTGCCTAATCACGAACTTACGGAGCCAAAGCAGTTGCCACACTTTCACCTAATCGACGGCGGCCTTTCAACCGAACTTGAGCGCATTGGCTCAAAGATTGAGGGAAACCTTTGGACTGGCCACGCCCTTCTTGACCAACCGCAAATCGTTGAGCAAGCTCACCGCAACTATGCCGAAGCCGGCGCTCAGGTTGTAATTTCATCGAGCTACCAGGTTTCACGCCAAGGCTTTCAAGAAATCGGGCTTGGTGCTTCTGATGCCGATCGCGCACTGGCTGAGAGCATTCACATTGCTCGCCGCGGGGTTGCGGGAACCAACGCCAAAGTGGCCGCAAGCGTTGGGCCATATGGCGCCGTGCTTCACGATGGCTCGGAATACCGAGGCGTTTACGAAGTGGGCCAAAACTTTCTTGAAGATTTTCACTCTGAGCGCCTAGCTGTGTTGCTCGCGGCAAACCCTGACTACCTTGCAGTCGAGACGATTCCAAACGTGGTTGAAGCTCGCGCACTGGCAAACGTGCTTCGTGAAAACAACACCCCGCGTTGGGTGTCTTTTACAGCAGGTTCTGGCGATCGACTTTGGTCGGGCGAGTTCATTCAGGCTGCGGTTGAAGAAGTTGCCGAGTTGCAAAACCTAGTTGCGGTTGGCATTAACTGTGTTGACCCAAGCTTGGTTAGCGAGCTTGCACGAAACATCAAGTCGGTTACCGGTGCTGCAGTTATTGCATACCCAAACGGTGGCGGCGAATGGGACTCAGCCGCAGGTGTGTGGATCGGCCAAGAACCTCGCAGCCTATCCAGTTGGCTGCCAGAGTGGCTCGATGCTGGCGTGGAATGGGTTGGCGGTTGCTGCGGAACCAGCGCGCTCGATATCAAGTCGCTTTCGCAGACCAGACTTTAGGTCAAAGAAAAATCGGGGCAACCAAATTGGCTGCCCCGATTTTTTAGTTTGAAACTAGTTCTTCTTGGTGCGACGGGTTGCTAGAACGCCGGCGCCAGCTAGCAGCATCAAAGCTGCAACCATTGCCCAAGTTGAGTCAACAACTGAACCGGTGTTTGCAAGCACATCTTTGTAACTGCCCTCTTTTAGCCCACCTGATGGGCCCCACATCTGAATAGTTGCGGTCTCTGCACCTGGGGTGAAGGTGAAGTTACCGTTGTCGCCAGCTGCCCACTGACTGGCACTCATTGAGTCCCAAGTCAGAAGAAGCAGGGTGTAGGTTCCTGGCTTTAGGTTCGCCTTGAAGAATGGCAAGTGACCTTCCATAAGCTGACCAGACGATAGCTCTTCAGCAAGATCGTTGTTGTCGTAGCCAAACAAGTCGTTGATGTCGTCGTTACAACCAACTACGTTGGCGTCTGGGTGAGCTGGGTCAAAGCCCTTGTATAGAGCTAGCATTGGGTCACGCATTGGCGCATAAGAGTTGTCAGAATTGAGGTAGTTGCTTATTGGGTCAGTGCTTACACCGCGGAATGTGTATTCTCCGGCTTTTGATACAGCAACGGTCACTGACTCGTAAACGTGTCCCTGGCCAAGGTCTACCTGCACGTGGCAATCTGCATTGTTGCCAAGGCCGTGTCCGTGTGAGCCTCCGGTGTTGTCTGCGCCAACGTCCATCTGGCTAGGTGAAGTGCCAATGGTTAGGTCTTTAGTTAGAAGCAAGCTACCACTTGGCACATGCTCTGCTAAGGCTGAAAGCAAGCTAGAGTCCCACCAGGTGTTTGGGCGGTCGCTGTCATCGTAGAATTCGTAGTTGTGCCCAGCAGTTCCAACAAAAGTAGAGCCGGTCAATGTGGTGATAACTTCGTTCTGCCAGTTGTTGTCGGAAACGCCAACGTCGGTGCAGTTGGTCACGTTGTAAGTGACGGTATCTGCAGCGGCCACATAACGTGAAAGTTCCGCAAATGGGCTTCCGGCGCAGTCAACCGTCATGTTTACAGTTGTTGCCTGAGCTGCAAGTGGTGCAGCCACAAGGCCCATGGCCCCGGCAACTAGCATTGCCGCAAAACCGCGGCGCATTTTGTTGTTCATTGTTTTCCTTTTTTATCTCTCTTTGGATTATTCGATTGATCCGATTACAACCAAGCTATCGCCGGCTGCAAGTTTGAACTCGTCGTTCTTGTTTGGGTTAAGAACTACACCGGTTGAACCGCCGTCGTTCTTGTTAGCGAAAATGCGCAAACCAATTGCGCTTTCGCCCTGAGCTGCAGCTGCTGCCACTAGCTCGCCATAGGTTACCGACTTGCCAACTGGGGCATAGCGGTCAACTGACTTCATATTGATTGAAGCGCCTTCGGCATCGAATAGGTCTTCGAATACTTCAGCAAGTGCTGGGTTTTCGCTGATCTGAGCAATTAGAAGTGCTGCCAAGTTGTCGCTGACAACTAGGTCATCAACTGCTGCAACGCGAGCGAGCTCAGCCTTGCTCGAGTCAAGAATTTCAACAACCAAGCGGGTTGGCTCTACGCCGTTACCGTCGGTTTCGAAAAGCTGGTTCATCTGAAGCATGGTCAACATGGTTTGAGCATCGGCTTCACCCTGAGCAATCTTCTCGCGGTAACCAAGCACGATCACTTCGTCGTAACGCTTTGCGCTGGCTGCGGTGATTAGGTCGTGAATGTCACCTGAGGTGTAGGCAAAGGTCGCCTTGATGTCGCCGAAAACTAGGTTTTCGGTTTCCTTCTTCTTGGTGAACTTCTCTTGAGCCACAATGTGAACGGTCGAACCCTTTGGTAGGTAAGCGGCAAGTTCGGTTAGAACTGCACGACCCATTGCCGACCATCCGATGAATAGAAGGTGCTCTGACTTGCGGGCAGGTGCCTTGCCAGGCTTGTAGTCAAACTTGGCAGCCTTGTCTGAAATGCCGGTGTAGATGATTTGGTCATCGTCTTCGGCAACGGCAATCACCTTGGTGTTAGCGGTTAGCTTGG
>JBDLVP010000108.1:0-6763 GCA_039804705.1 Actinomycetota bacterium | reverse complement strand
TCTTGGAGTTTTACGTGATGCCCCGATAAATGCTTTTCACGTTTCTGGCGGCGAATTGCCGCTCTAGATCGCAAGGTTTCGTTGTTCACGAGGTTTTGCGAAGGGATTTCACCGACTGACTGCTGCTAGTTGTTACTGCGCGTCAGAATCTTGGTGCTCTACAACTGTAGCACCTTTGAAGTCAACTGCCAACAGAAGTGGTTTCCAGCCAGGAAATTTCGAAGAAGCCAACTTGGCAGCTTCAATTCGTTCAGCCGGGTCTGCAGCCAAAACCAAAACCGATGGTCCGGCGCCTGAAACCACTGCCGCATGCTTCTCAGCTCGCATTGCTTGAATCAAAGAATCAGTTTCTGGCATTGCCGCTGCGCGGTAGTTCTGGTGCAAGCGGTCTTCGGTGGCTGCCAACAGGTGCTCTGGGCTAGCCGTCAAAGATGCAATCAAGAGCGCAGAACGAGAAACATTGAACACCGCGTCGTTGTGAGGAACCGACTCAGGTTGCAGTGAACGAGCCAAAGCGGTTGACATTTTGTGGCTTGGCACAAGCACAAGAGGCGCTACACCGCGGTGCACGAAAAGCTTCTTGTGGTGCGGGCCAAACTCATCTTCCCAGGCAATGGTTAGTCCGCCGAAAAGCGCAGGAGCCACGTTGTCTGGGTGCCCCTCAAGTTCGGTGGCAATAGTCAAAAGGTCGTCTTGGCTCATTTCAACAACACCTTCGAGCAAGCCCTTGGCAGCCATGATTCCGCTAACAACCGCAGCACCTGATGAACCCATTCCGCGACCGTGAGGAATCTGGTTGTGCGCCACGAGCTTAAGGCCTGGTAGCTGCTGCTTGAAGTAATCAAAAGTGTAAGCAATTGATTTGACGACTAGGTTTTCTGCGTCAGTTGCAACTTCGCCAGCGCCTTCTCCGTGAACCTCAACAAATGCGCTGTTGCCGGCAACTGCCTCAACGGTTAGTTCATCATAAAAAGCCAAGGCCATTCCGAGCGTGTCAAAGCCAGGGCCAAGGTTTGCCGAAGTGGCAGGAACCCTGACTGTTACTTTTCTACCCAATGGAACAGACATAAACAGCTTTCTAATTAGTTCTTGCCGGTTTAGGCAAGACCCAAACGCTCGGCAACTTCTTTAGCGTGAGTTGAAACCGACTGCGGCAAAATGTCTTCGCCGTTTTCGTCTTTCAATGCCCACATTGGGTCTTTCAAACCATGACCGGTAACAGTGACTACTACGGTCTTACCAGCTAGGTTTTCGCCCTGAAGTGAAGCCTGGTACAAACCAGCAGCACCGGTAGCCGATGAAGGTTCAACGAACACGCCAACTTCTTGACTCAAGAAGCGGTGCATCCAAAGAATGTTGGCATCGCTAACCGCACCAAAGCGACCGCCCGAAACTGCCTTGGCAGTTTGAGCAAGATCCCACGATGCTGGGTTACCAATGCGAATTGCGGTTGCAATCGTGTCTGGGTTTTTCACCGGGTGACCCACTGTGAATGGTGCAGAACCTTCAGCCTGGTAACCCCACATTTGTGGAATGTGCTTGGTGGTTCCAGCTTCACGCTCTTCTGAGTAGCCCTTGAAGTAGGCCGAGTAGTTTCCCGCATTGCCAACTGGCAATACGTGAAGATCAGGGGCATCTCCAAGGCGTTCAACAACCTCGAACGCGCCAGTCTTTTGACCCTCGATGCGGTCAGGGTTTACCGAGTTCACTAGGTGCACTGGGTAGTTCTCTGCCAAATCACGAGCCAATACTAGGCAGTCATCAAAGTTTCCCTGAACTTGCAAAATCTGCGCTTTGTGAGCAACTGCTTGGCTAAGTTTTCCGAGAGCAATCTTGCCCTCTGGAATCAAAACCACTGAAGCAATGCCGGCCTGTGCGGCATAAGCTGCTGCCGATGCTGAGGTGTTTCCGGTTGATGCGCAAATAACGGCCTTGGCGCCGTGACCAACAGCCTTGGAAACCGCCATTGTCATGCCGCGGTCTTTGAATGAGCCGGTTGGGTTCATTCCTTCAACCTTTAGAAAGACGCGCTCAGCGCCAACCAGAGTTGCCAACGAACGTGCTTCAACAAGTGGGGTTCCGCCTTCGCCCAAGGTGATGATTGGGGTGTCGCGGGTAACGTCAAGGCGATCAAAGTATTCGTGGATTACTCCACGCCACTGGTGAGCCATCAGACTCCTTCTACTCGAATAACTGAGGTGATTGCGACAACGGCGTCGTTAGCTTTAAGGGCATTCACCACTGATGTAAGTGCTGCATCAGTTGCGCGGTGAGTTCCAACTTCTAGGGTAGCGGTTTTCGAACGCACACCAGCTACGTTGGCTACGGCTTGTTCAACGGTTTCAATCGAAACGCCTTGCTCGGCAAACACGTTTGCAATCGCCGCCAAAACACCTGGTTGGTCTTTGACTTCAAGGGTGATTTGATACTGAGTGTGAATGCGCTCAATACCCAAAATTGGCAAGTGAGCGTGAACCGAATCAGCCAAACCAGGGCCACCTGCTACGTGACGCTTAGCAGCAGAAACAAGGTCACCTAAAACAGCAGATGCGGTTTGCAAGCCACCGGCACCCGCGCCATAGAACATTAGGCTGCCAGCAGCTTCGGCTTCGACGAATACCGCGTTGAAGGCTCCGCGAACCGAAGCAAGTGGGTGCTCAATCGGAATCAAGGCTGGGTAAACGCGAACTGAAACACCGGTTTCTGAACCAGCCTTCGAGTGATCTGGGCCGTCGATGCGCTCTGCAATTGCGAGCAACTTGATCACATAGTCATCGCGTTTGGCAGCGTTGATCTGAGCTTCGGTGATTTTGGTAATTCCCTCGCGGTAAACCTTTTCTAGAGGAACCTCGGTGTGGAAAGCCAGCGATGCCAAAATAGCTGCTTTTTGCGCAGCATCGAAAGCCTCAACATCGGCAGTTGGGTCAGCCTCGGCATAACCCAAATCTTGAGCCTCGGCGAGCGCTGAATCAAACGAAGCACCAGTCGTATGCATGCGATCAAGAATGTAGTTTGTGGTTCCGTTTACGATTCCCATGATGCGCTTTACTTTGTCACCGGCAAGCGACTCACGAAGCGGGCGAATGATAGGAATTGCGCCACCCACAGCTGCCTCAAAGTAAAGCTGCGCGCCAACTTGCTCAGCCAAGTCGAATAGCTCGGTTCCGTGGGTAGCCAACAAAGCCTTGTTGGCAGTAACTACGTCAGAACCAGAGTTCAATGCCAAAGTAATGTAGCTGCGGGCAGGCTCAATACCGCCCATTACTTCAATCACAATGTCAGCTGAAACAATCAAAGACTCGGCGTCTTCAGTAAGAAGTTCAGTAGGCACGCCTTCGCGCTTAACCTTGGCATCGCGAACCGCAACACCTACGAGCTCAAGCTCAGCACCAACTCGAGCTGCTAGTTCAGCCTTGTTTTCAAGAAGCAGGCGAGCTACCTGAGAGCCAACAGAGCCGGCTCCAAGAAGCGCTACGCGCAACGGACGATATTCGATCAAGGTTTAGAACCTCCATGTTCGGCTTGGTAGCGCACATCCAGCGTGAATAACTCAGCTTCTGTTTGCCCCCGCATAATCAATCTTGCTTGGTTTTGGCGCACCGCTACAACTGCAGGCTTAGTCAGCCAGTTGTAGTTGTTGGCCAGTGAATAGCAGTAAGCGCCGGTGGCAGCCACCGCAATCAAGTCATTCGGAGCCACATCGCTTGGCAGGTAATCGTGACGAACCACAATGTCTCCACTTTCGCAGTGCTTTCCAACCACGCGCACCAATGCAGGCGCCTCGCTTGAAACGCGACTTGCCAAAACTGTGTGGTACTCAGCTTCATAAAGCGCAGGGCGCATGTTGTCGCTCATGCCGCCATCAACGCTCACGTATTTGCGAATCTCAGGTTTACCCGAGTCAGTAATAACAACATCTTTGGTAGTGCCAACGTTGTAAAGCGTGATGCCACTCGAGCCAACAATCGCACGGCCTGGTTCAAAAGCAAGCTTTGGCACCTTTATCTGGTGCTTCTGGCAAGCAACGGCAACTGCGTCGGCAATCGCGTTGGCAACTTTAGAAATCTCTGGAGCGTTATCGCCCGGCTTGTAGTTAATGCCGAATCCGCCGCCCAGGTTCAACTCTGGAACGTCGCCGTCTTTCAGCAACTCAGCGTGCACCTCAATTAAGCGGTGAGCCGCTTCAGCGAAGCCATCCGTGTTAAAAATCTGCGAACCAATGTGTGAGTGAAGACCCAAGAATTTCAAGTGACGATCACTACGGATGCGCGCTACCAAAGACGGAACATCGCTAAGGGCGACGCCGAACTTTTGGTCTTCGCGGGCAGTAGCAAGGTAGTCGTGAGTCGATGCGTGCACACCAGAATTCACGCGCAAACGAACCGGCTGAATTTTGTCTTGCATGGCGGCGGCACTGGCAATTCGCTCAATCTCGATATCAGAGTCGACAACAATTGCGCCCACCCCTGCAGTAACTGCGCGACCAATTTCAGCCAGCGACTTGTTGTTGCCGTGAAGTCCAATGCGATCGCCTGACATTCCACCGGCTAATGCAGCAGCTAGTTCGCCCGATGAAGCAACATCGATGGCAAGGCCGAGTTCGTCGATCCAATGCACAATTTCGGTGCACAAAAAAGCTTTAGAAGCGTAGTAGACCTTGGCGGTGGTGCCGATTCTTTCAGCTGCTGATTCGAGTGCGTTTTTTACCGCTGTAGCGCGGGCACGAAAATCGTCTTCGTCGATTACATATAACGGAGTACCGAACTGGGTGGCGAGTTCGTCAACAGTCACTGCATCGTTGTAGCTGAGCTCACCGTGACGATCACGACGCAAATTAGCCGGCCAAACTTTGGCGTCAATGGCGTTGATGTCGCTTGGAACTTTGAGCCATTCTGGCGCGAGTAAAGAAGATACTGCCATGACTACATTCTTTCTGGGGCGCTAACGCCCAACAGGTCAAGACCATTTGCCAGCACTTGACCGGCAGCGTCGTTTAGCCAAAGTCTGGTGCGGTGAACCGATTCAGGTTCTGCGCCGGAAAGCGGGGTGACTCGGCAGTTGTCATACCAGCGGTGGTACGAACCAGCAAGATCTTCAAGGTAACGAGCAACGCGGTGTGGCTCACGGAACTCAGCGGCCTGCGCAATTACGCGTGGGAATTCACTTAGCTTGCCGAGCAAAATGCTCTCGCTCTCGTGAACCAAAAGTTCAGGCAAGAATTCGTCGCGGGTAACGCCAAGAGATACTGCGTTCTTAGCAACCTGCTTGGTTCTAGCATGTGCGTATTGCACATAGAAAACCGGGTTGTCGTTGGTCTTTTTAGCTAGTTGTTCTAGGTCAATGTCGAGCTGCGAGTTCGCGCTCGAGCGCGCCAGTGCGTAGCGAGCAGCGTCATTGCCGACTGCTTCAACTAGGTCTTCCATGGTTACTACGGTTCCGGCGCGCTTTGACATTCGCACCGGTTCACCATCGCGCAATAGGTTGACCATTTGGCCGATCAGGATTTCCATGGTCTTGCCTGGCTCGTCGCCAAATGCCGCGCAAATTGCGTACATGCGAGGCACGTAACCGTGGTGGTCAGCGCCCAGCATGTAAATGCAACGGTCGAATCCGCGTTCGCGCTTGTCGAGGTAATAAGCCAGGTCGCCAGCAATGTAGGCAGCGTCGCCGTCGCTCTTGATTACTACGCGGTCGCGGTCATCGCCAAAGGTGGTCGAGCGAAGCCAAATTGCTCCGTCGGCTTCAAAAATGTGCCCGAGTTCGCGCACGCGAGTAATTGCACGTTCTACCGCACCAGATTCATAAAGCGAGTTCTCGTGAAAGTAAACATCAAAGCCAACGCCGAAATCGTGCAGGCTCTCGCGAATCTCGCCAAACATAAGTTCAACACCGGCAGCTCGGAATTTCTCTTGAGCTTGATCGTCAGGTAACGCCAAAATGTCTTCGGCGGTTTCTGCCAAAACGCGATCAGCTATGTCTTGAATGTACGCACCGCCGTAGCCGTCTTCTGGGGCATCAAGGCCGCGGGCACGTGCCAAAAGTGAACGAGCAAAACGGTCAATCTGGGCACCGTGGTCGTTGAAGTAATACTCGCGGGTAACAATTGCACCTTGAGCCTCAAAAACTCGCGCCAGGCTATCGCCTACTGCTGCCCAGCGGGTTCCACCCATGTGAATTGGTCCGGTTGGGTTTGCTGAAACAAACTCTAGGTTGATCTTCTGTCCGGCTAAATCTGAGCCACGACCAAATTCTTTGCCGGCTTCAACGATTGACTTGGCGAGTTCGCCGGCAGCAGCAGCGCTAAGCACAATGTTCAAAAAGCCAGGACCTGCGATTTCTGCCTTTGAAATGCCTTCAACTTTGGCTAGCTCCACTGCAATTAATTCGGCCAAGGCGCGAGGGTTGGTTTCAAAACGCTTGCCGAGTTGCATGGCAACGTTGGTTGCCCAGTCGCCGTGCTCGCGGTTTTTTGGTCGCTCGATAACTACCTCAGACGGCAAGTCGCCCGCGCCAAGCTTGCCGTCAGCCTGCAGGCTGGCAAGAATGCGCACAATGGCTGCTGAAAGGTCTGCTGGTGTCATTTTTCCCTCGAAGATTCAGGGCACACGAACAACGCGCGAAAACTGAATCAGATTTCTATAAATCTTATCTTTAACAGAAGAAGTGGCCACCTATTACAGTGGCCACTTCGTAATCTGCTGTCGCTTTGGTTTACTTCACCGAACCGGCGGTTAGTCCACGAATGAAGTAACGCTGTAGCGAG
>JBDLVP010000107.1:0-3477 GCA_039804705.1 Actinomycetota bacterium | reverse complement strand
CAATTCGACCCGAAGGAATTAGTGCCAAACCGAAGGTAAGTGCGTAACCCGAGATGATCCAAGAAAGCGTAGATTCATCGGCGTTTAGACTCGTGCGAATCGAAGGCAGCGCAACGTTGACAATGGTGGCATCGACCAATGCCATGAAGAACCCAGCCAACAAAACAGCAAGCGCAAGCCATGCCTTACGGTCGGCGCGGGCAGGCAAATTGGTTTGGGTTTTTGTGGTCATTCATCAAACCTAAGCCGAGAACAACAAAACATGAAATCAAAGAAAAACCCCACTCGTGGAGGAGTGGGGTTTCGTGGCAAGTGAGGGATTCGAACCCCCGAAGTCGATGACGGCTGATTTACAGTCAGATCCCTTTGGCCGCTTGGGTAACTTGCCATTTGCGCGTTTTCACGAACTAGACAAGATTACCCGAATCGATGCGCATATAAAAATCGAATAACGAAAAGGGCTTTATTGGTGCTGAATTCCAGGCTGCCGATAGATTTGTAAATGGTTACAAATCTTTTTGAAAAAAGGCGGTTTTTACATGACTGGAATTGAAGACGTTGCAAAACTTGCCGGCGTATCAACCGCTACCGTCTCACGAGCTTTGAGCGGCAAAGCTCACGTTTCGCCTAAGGCTTTGGCCAAGGTTCAGACCGCAGCTGCCGAACTTGGTTACGTTGCTTCATCTTCTGCCTACACTTTGGCAACCGGTCGCACTCGCAACATTGGCGTTGTGTTGCCGTTTATTGACCGCTGGTATTTCAGCGTGATGCTCGAGTCAATTGAGACCGAATTGATCGAGCACGGTTACGACTTGACGCTCTATAACTTGAGCGGTGGCGAAAAACAGCGCAAGCGAATCTTCAACGACTTTTTGTTGCGCAAGCGCGTTGATGGCGTAATGACTATTGCTATCAAGCTCGACGAGAGTGAACTCGAAAACCTTACTCGAACTCGCAAACCGCTAGTTGGTGTTGGTGGTCCGATTCCTGGTGCTAGAGCATTGACCATCGACGACACCGCTGCAGGTCGCCTAGCAACCGAACACATGATTTCACTCGGCCACACCCGCATTGCCTGCATTGGTGGCGAGAAGACTTCTGAAATGGACTTCAGCCAGCCGACAGCCAGAAGAACCGGATGGGAAAACGCACTGAAAGGCGCTGGCCTTGAGGTGCGAGATGAGTGGTTTATTGCCTCTGACTTCACTACCCCAGGCGCTTTTCACGCGGTCAAGCAGATTCTTGGCGACCCAAACAATGCGCCAACCGCCATTGTTTGCGCCTCAGATGAAATGGGCTTCGGCGCGATCTTGGCTGCTAAAGACCTTGGCTTGCGCGTGCCTCAAGATGTTTCAATTATTGGCGTTGATAATCACGACCAAAGTGACTTTTTTGGCTTAACCACTATTTCGCAGAACGTGCGCGGTCAGGGTAAGCACGTGGCACAGGTAATGCTTAATTTGCTTGAGAACTTTGTTGAGGGCGAGCCAGTAAACACCGAGCACGTTGAGACCTGGCCATTTGAGTTAGTGGTTCGTAGCAGCACCTCAAGGCCATCTGCTCGGTAAACTTTGAAGCATGGCTGATTCATCATTCGACATCGTTTCTAAAGTAGACAAACAAGAGGCAGACAATGCCATGAACCAAACTGCTAAGGAGCTCGAGCAACGCTACGACTTCAAGGGCGTTGGGGCATCGTGTGAGTGGTCTGGCGAAAAGATTCTCATGAAGGCATCGAGCGAAGAGCGCGTTTTGGCGGTTCTCGATGTGTTGCAGTCAAAGCTGATCAAGCGCGGTATTTCTCTAAAAAGCCTCGACAGCGGCAAGCCGTTTGCATCGGGTAAAGAGTTTCGCATTGAAGCCACTTTGAAAAACGGCATTGAGCAAGAGCAAGCCAAGAAGATTTCTAAGCTAATTCGCGAAGAAGGCCCAAAGAGCGTAAAGGCTCAAATTCAGGGTGACGAATTGCGCGTATCAAGCAAGAGCCGCGACGATCTTCAAGAGCTAATTGCTTTGTTGAAGTCGAGCGATCTAGACATCGACATTCAGTTCACTAACTACCGCTAAGCAGCTAGCACTAGTCAACTACCGAGACCACGCCGGTCTCGGGAAAAGCGTTCGGCGTTACGTCTGAGGCTTTCAAAGTTTTAGCCACTTTTCCGGCAATTTGGCTTGCGGTAAAAAAGCAAACCACAACAAAAATAAATGCCATCTGAAGGCCGAATGAGCCAACCAGCCCACCCATGAAAATCTTGGCGCCCGTCATAATGAAGTAAGTAATAAGGGTCATTCGAGCCATTGCCTGAGTGGTGTCAATCTTTGGCACGCTGCCGCTGGCGCTTGCAAATGAAGGCATCATTGGCGCCACACCAAAGCCCGCTAGCATCCAGAAAAATGCTGTTACCAACATGCCGAAAACTTGGTTGTGGGTAGCAACAGCTGGGCCCACAAAAATGCCAAGGCCGAGCGCGATGCTGCCGAACATGCCGCCGAACCGAGCAAGATCACTGAAGTGAAAACGCTTTGCCAAACGGCTGATTGATAGTCGACCGGTGATCATGGCCAAACCGAAGACTGTGTAAGGAATCGCGCTGATTGTCAACGGCAGACCCATTGTCTTCTGAGTGAACACCGAGCTCCAGTCAATGAGCATTGCCTCGCACATCACACCGGTGATGTTTCCGGCAGCTAGCCACCAAAGCAGACTTGGCGACTTGAAAAACGGAACTCGCACTCCAGCGTGCTTGCGCTCGGCGTGGCCGTCAAGTTCTGACGGCAATACCTTGCGGCCAAAGAACCAAAATGCAGCCAGGCTGATCGCAGACATAATGATCAGGTGAAAATTTAGCGGCAAGAAATTAGCAAGGATGCCGCCGAAAGCCGTGGTTGCCGTGGCACCAATGCTCCAAGATGCATGGAATTTACCAAGAATTACTCGCTTCACAAGTTTCTGAAAAGTGACCGCATTGGTGTTCAGGGCTAAGTTGTATAGACCCATAGCAATCGAGAAAATCGATGCCACTACGAAATAGGCGATTGCCGAGTGCAAGAAACCATAAGCGCCAACAGCAAGGCTAAAAACTGTGCTTGTGGCAAGCATCACCGGGCGGGTAGAAAAGCGCTTTACGATTCTTGAACCGAAGATCATTGCCAAGATTCCGACTGCACCTGAAAGACCAACCACTAAACCCCAAGTAGCAGGGGTAGCGTTTAGCTGCTTCATGAGTTCTGGAACGCGAGGAACCAGCGCGAGCGCAATGAAACCCTGAGTGAAAAACATCACAGGCAATGAGCGTTCTACGGTCTTAGCCTGCGCAGCAGAGAGCTTTGCAGTGGCTTTGGTCATGCAACTAGCCTATGCGAGTTACCTCTAGCAAAAACGCGTTTTCTGGCTTCAGAATTGGTGGGCGAAGACCAGAGCTCATAAGGAAAGCACCGCTGACCTCAACGCCCTGCAGCCACTCTGGGTCGTACTTC
>JBDLVP010000106.1:0-11245 GCA_039804705.1 Actinomycetota bacterium | reverse complement strand
AATGTCACGATCGAATACCCAGCGAGCAACATCGCCGAGCTGGACCAAGTCAGTTTCGCCATCTTTTTCTGAGTGCAAAATATCTTCGATGATTCGCACACCGTGACCCAGGCGAAGGGCACGACCGTTCACCAGTGCATCCTTGATTGAATCAACTCCGGCTGCTTCACCCGCGTGAACGGTCACTGGGAATAGCTCACTGGCAAGGTAGTCAAAGGCAACCTTGTGGCGAACTGGCATGAAGCCGTTTTCGGCTCCGGCGATATCAAAACCCACAACGCTTTCGTTGCGGTGGCGAACTGCAAGTTCAGCAATTTCTAGAGCGCGATCGGCGTGACGCATGGCAGTGATGATTTGCCCGGTTCGCAAAAAGCCGCCCTGCTTGTCAACGTTTTCCATGGCTTGCTCGAGGCCGTCTTGAACGGCTTGAACCGCTTGGTCAAGGGTTAGGCCAGCGCGCAGGTGCTGCTCTGGAGCCCAGCGAACCTCACCGTAAATCACGCCGTCGTTGGCGAGATCCATTGCGAATTCGTAGGCAACGCGGCGAAGTGCCTCTTCGGTTTGCATCACGGCTGTGGTGTGGTCAAAGGTGGTTAGGTATTGCTCAAGTGAGCCTGAGTCGGCTGCCTCGGCGAACCACTTTTTGAGAGCATCAGCTTCATTGACTGGCAAGGTGTAACCGGCGCTGTCGGCTAGTTCAATGATGGTCTTTGGTCGCAGGCCACCGTCTAGGTGGTCGTGCAGTGAAACCTTTGGCAATTCACGAATGTTGAAGTTAGCCACGGTGGTCTCCTATTGAACTTTTTCGAGCACTACTTGGCGTTCGAAGGTTTGAGCTGAAGCACTTAGTTTAAACGAACCATCGAGCGCTTCGATAGCCCTGGCGAACTTGTCTTCGCTTGACGCGTGCAGAGTCATGAGTGCTTGACCCTTGGTGACCTGCTCACCAACCTGCGCGTGAAGGGTGATTCCAGCTGCGTGATCAACCTGATCTTCTTTGCGCTCACGACCTGCACCAAGGCGCCAGCTGGCGATTCCAACCGATAGGGCGTCAAGTTCGGTGAGCACGCCAGACGAGGATGCATAAATTGTTTGGCTTTCGTTCGCCGATGGCAACGGCTTCGCAAGATCGCCGCCTTGAGCCTGAATTAGTTGCTCAAATTTTGCGAGTGCTCGACCATTACTTAGCGCATCGGCAACATCTTGAACAGGCAAACCGGCAGCAGCAAGCATTTCGTTGGCGAGTGCAATTGTGATTTCGATTACATCGTTTGGGCCACCTCCGCTGAGCACTTCAATCGCCTCTTGCACCTCAAGCGCATTGCCGATCTGGCGACCAAGTGGGGTGTTCATGTCGGTGATGAGTGCACGGGTGGCAACGCCGGCGTCGGTTCCGATCGCAACCAATGTTTGAGCAAGTTCCCGCGAGCGCTCAACTGACTTCATGAATGCGCCGGTTCCGGTTTTCACATCGAGCACGAGAGACTTGGTTCCTTCAGCAATCTTCTTGCTCATGATCGAACTCGCAATCAACGGAATAGATTCAACCGTTCCGGTGACATCTCGAAGTGAATATAACTTTGAGTCGGCAGGGGTAAGGCCAGAACCGGCAGCGCTGATTACCGCTCCAACACTCTTTAGTTGCTGAAGCATTTGAGAGTTTGAAAGGTGGGCATTCCAACCTGAAATCGACTCGAGTTTGTCGAGGGTTCCACCGGTGTGACCTAAACCACGACCAGAAAGCTGCGGAACAGCAATGCCGAAGCAGGCAATAAGCGGGGTCAAAATCAAAGTGATTTTGTCGCCCACCCCGCCGGTTGAATGTTTATCAGAGGTTGGCCTGCCAAGGCTGGCAAAGTTGAGCTTTTCGCCAGAGGCAACCATGGCCTGAGTAAGGTCAGAGGTTTCTTGGCGGCTCATGCCGTTAAGCAGAATTGCCATGGCCAGCGCCGACATTTGTTCATCGGCGATTGTGCCTTTGGTGTACTGGTCGATCATCCAAGCAATTTGTTCTTTGCTCAGAGCGTTGCCATCGCGTTTGGCAACAATGATTTCGACTGCGCTAAATGAATTCATTCGAGATCGCGGGTTGAAAATGCGTCAGGCAAAAGTTGTTCAATGGTTCGAAGGCCGGCTGCGGTTTCAATCAAGAGGCCAGGCAAACCATTCTCGAGCAGCAGCTGACGGCAACGACCGCAAGGCGCTAAAGGTTGGTTCAGCTGATCAACAATCGCAACCGCGACCAACTTGGTACCACCATTTTTGTGCTGGTCAGAGACCATTGAGCATTCGGCGCAAAGGGTTAGGCCGTAACTTGCGTTCTCAACATTGCAGCCAGTGACAATTTCGCCGGTTACCGTAAGACCTGCAGCACCAACCGGGTAGCTCGAGTAAGGCGCATAGGCATTGGCTCGGGCTTTGATTGCGGCGTCACGAAGTTGCTGCCAGTCGATTGGTTGAACTTCGCTCATAAGTTGCTACCTAAGGTTTGATTTAACGACAACTTTGCCGTCTTTAATATCTTGAATCAACTGACTCAAAACGAGGTTGAATGACTGCGGGTAGGCAATTGAGTGCGCCCCGGTAATCGAAACACCTGTGTTATCTAAGTTGCCCAGAATTGAACCTTCGGTACCGCCAACAAAGGTTCCAGCAACCGCGGTGCCAATTGCGTTAGCAACATCTTGTTGAATCGAAAGTGTTACCGATGCCAACAGCCGGTCGCGAACTTCGCGGGCCGAAGGGTTCTTGTACCAGTCGGTAACGCTGCCGATCATAGAAACAGCATCATTGGCTTGAATCAACGTCAGAGCCGAAAGCGCCGCGCCATCGGCTTGGGAATCGCCCACCACCGGAAAAATCACGTCAGCGCCATCAGAGAGGTACTGAATGGTTGTAGTGCGGGCAGCTTCAGAATCGTTCTTGCCTACCGCCTGCCAAACATCGCCTCGGTTGTGGCCCAGAACTTCAACCGCTTTGCCCTGAACCTCGTTGGCATATTGAACGCCTAGGTAGAAGCCGGCAAGTAACGAAGTTTCGGTTCGGGTAAGGCTAGAACCAAACGCAGCAACTTTGCCGCTTTGGCTTTGACTTGCAGCTAAGTAGCCAGCCAAAAAGCCGCCCTGCTCACTTTGATACGAGATGCTCTTGACATTAGAAAGTTTCGATGCACGAACCCCGCTGGCATCGCCCAAAGAATAAGAACGACCGTGCACCAAAATGAACTTTAGATTCGCATGGGCAGATGCCTGGTTCTCAAAAACGTCAGCGGCATCACCCACGCCAACCATGATTGAACAGCCCTTTTTGAGCAGGTTCTTGTAGGCCGTCAATTTATCGGCATCGGTTGAGCCTTCAGCAATCTTGGCCACACGCAGCTTCACGCCATATTGAGCTTGAGCTTGCAGCATTCCCAAGTAGGCCGATGAACCTACGGAGTGATCATCGAGGCCTTGCTGGTCGCCCAAAATACATGCTGTGACATTTACCGGAGTTGGCAAAACGCTGTCGGGCCTGGCACTGCAGCCGGCGAGCGCCAAAGCCGAGGCCAATACGACCGCGACGCTTTTTGCTAACTTCATTTGCGCTTTACAAAAGGTCGCTATGACCAGTTGCCTTCAAGGCGTCAACCAAACTCTTTACCCGCTGAGCGTGCTGCTTGGTGGTAATCAAAAGTGCGTCTGGGGTGTCAACCACGATTACGTCTTCAAGGCCAATTAGCGCAATCAGACGGTCGGTGTCACTCACCAAAATTCCACTCGATGAATCGGCGAGAACTTTGGCGTTACCAAGAACTGCAAGGTTGCCACTTCGGCCCTGTGACTGCAGTTCAGCAATCGCTGCGAAGTCGCCAACATCGTGCCAGGTGAAAGATGCAGGAATCACTGCTACCAAACCAGCGGCAGCTGCAGGCTCAGCGATCGAGTAGTCAATTGCCACCTTTTTCAAGGTCGGCCACACCTTCTTTACGGTTGCCGCGCGCTCGGGGGTATCCCAGGCATTTGCCAACTGCAAAATCGATGCGTGAAGTTCCGGCTCGGACTTGGCCAGTTCGTCAACCAGCAACTGGGCCGGAGCAATGAACATTCCGGCGTTCCAAAGGTAAGCACCTGACTCAACGTATTTACGAGCGGTAGCAATGTTTGGCTTCTCAACGAACTTCTTGACGGTCAATGCCGAAGGAGCCCCAGCAACCTGAAGCTCATCGCCGGTCTTGATATAGCCGAAACCAACTGAGGCTTCTGTTGGCTGAATGCCAATTGTCACGATCTTGCCAGTGGCAGCTACCTCGACGGCCTCACGAACTGTCGCCTGAAAGATTCTGTCTTCAATGATTACGTGGTCGGCCGCGAATGAACCAACAATTACATCTGGGTCGCGCTTGGCCAAAATTGCAGCAGCCAAAACAATTGCCGCAGTCGAATCTTTAGGCGATGCCTCAAGAATTAGTTGGTCAAGGTTGAGATCTTCGATTTGCTCTTTGACTGCAGACTGGTGAGCTTCGCCGGTAACAATCGCAATTCGGTCTTCGCCGGTTAGCGGAACCAGACGATCCCAGGTGTCTTGAAGCAGAGTCTGGCCAGAACCAGTTAGGTCATGCAAAAACTTTGGTGCCGATGCGCGGCTAAGTGGCCAAAGGCGACTGCCCACACCACCCGCTGGAATGATGGCGTGAAAACGCTGCATTGCTGGGCTTGGATTGCTCATAGAAATACCCTACCCAACCGCTCTGCTCTTACTGCTTAGCCTTGTTCATTAACCCACTCGGGCAGGTTTAGACTTTTAACGAAATGCTCCGCCTAAGGCGGCTCATCGAGGAGGAATTTCTTGGCCAAAAAGCCTGCCGGAACCTTGTATCGCGGCAAAGTCGGAATGTGGTCGTGGGTGCTTCACCGCATCACAGGCGTCGCAATCTTTTTCTTTTTGTTAGTTCACATTCTTGATACCTCGCTAGTTCGAGTTAGCCCAGATGCTTACAACTCAGTTATCGCAACCTACAAAACCGTTCTTATCGGTTTGGGCGAGCTCGGTTTGGTCGGAGCTATCTTGTTCCACGCATTCAACGGAATTCGAATCATGCTTATCGATTTCTGGCGCAAGGGTGCCAAGTACCAGAACCGCATGTTCTGGATCGTCGTCGTTGTGGCTTTGGTGCTGTTCCTCGGGTTCGCACCTCGCCACCTAGCCCACATCTTCTCTTACTAGGAGGGAACGCAAATGGTCATCATCGAAACTCCAAACAGCGCCCCTCGCAAGAAGGGTATTAACTGGGAAAAATACGGCTGGATGTACATGCGCATTTCTGGCGCAGTTCTAGTGGGCTTGATTCTTACCCACCTTTTGGTCAACTTGTTCTTGCCACAAGAAGGCATTAAGTCGCTTGACTTCGCTTTCGTTGCCGGCAAGTGGGCAAACCCTTTCTGGCAGGTCTGGGATGGTCTTATGCTCTGGCTCGCTCTGATTCACGGAACCAACGGCATGCGCACCATCGTTAACGACTACGCCGAGCGCGAGTGGGTTCGCAAAACCCTCATCTGGGCACTTTGGATTACCTGCGGCGCTCTAATTCTTTTGGGCACCTTGGTTATCACCACTTTTGACCCATGCCCAGCTGGCGCTGCTGCCAACTTGCTACCTAGCTTCTGCCCAGCCCACTAAGGATATAAATTGACCACAAAGGTTCACCATCACGAGTACGACGTTGTGATCGTCGGTGCCGGTGGCGCTGGCATGCGCGCAGCCATCGAAGCCGGACCACACGCTAAAACTGCTGTTATCTCAAAGCTGTTCCCGACCCGCTCGCACACCGGTGCAGCTCAGGGCGGAATGGCCGCGGCTCTTGCCAACGTTGAAGAAGACAACTGGGAATGGCACACCTTCGACACCGTTAAAGGTGGCGACTACTTAGTTGACCAGGATGCCGCCGAGATTCTTGCTAAAGAGTCTGTGCAGGCAGTGATCGATCTTGAAAACATGGGATTGCCGTTCAACCGCACCCCAGAGGGCAAGATTGACCAGCGTCGTTTCGGTGGTCACACCCGCGACCACGGTAAGGCACCAGTTCGCCGTGCTTGCTATGCAGCCGACCGCACCGGCCACATGATTCTTCAGACCTTGTACCAGAACTGCGTAAAGCTCGGCATTGAGTTCTACAACGAGTTCTATGTGCTTGACCTAGTTATGAACGGTGACAAGCCATCGGCTGTTGTTGCCTATGAACTAGCTACCGGCGAACTTCACGTTTTCCAGGGCAAGGCAATCATTTTTGCAACCGGTGGTTTCGGCAAGATCTTCAAAACCACTTCAAACGCTCACACCCTTACTGGTGATGGCGTTGGAATCATTTGGCGCAAGGGTCTTCCGCTGGAAGACATGGAGTTCTACCAGTTCCACCCAACCGGTCTTGCGGGCCTTGGAATTTTGCTTTCAGAGGCAGCTCGAGGCGAGGGCGGAATTCTTCGCAATGCTTCGGGTGAACGTTTCATGGAACGCTACGCACCGACCATCAAAGACTTGGCTCCGCGTGACATGGTTGCCCGTGCCATGGCGAACGAGGTTCGCGAGGGTCGCGGCGCTGGCCCGCACAAAGACTATGTATTGCTTGACCTAACTCACCTTCCACCAGAGGTAATCGACGCCAAGCTGCCAGACATCACTGAGTTTGCTCGCACCTACCTAGGTGTTGAGCCTTACACCGAACCAGTTCCAGTTTTCCCAACCGCGCACTACGCAATGGGTGGAATTCCAACCAACGTTTCGGCTGAGGTTCTAAGCGACAACAACACCGTGGTTCCTGGTCTCTATGCAGCCGGCGAATGCGCTTGTGTTTCAGTTCACGGCGCAAACCGTCTGGGCACCAACTCGCTTCTCGACATCAACGTGTTCGGCAAGCGTGCCGGAATCGCCGCTGTTGAATATGCCAAGACTGCCAAGTTGGTTCCGCTACCTAAGAACCCAACCGCCGAGGTTGAAAAGCTTCTTGAGCAAGTTCGTACCGCAAAGGGAACCGAAAAGGTTGCCACTCTGCGTAAAGAACTTCAAGACACCATGGACATGAACGCTCAGGTTTACCGCACCGAAGAATCACTCGACGCAGCCCTGAACAAGATTGCTGAACTTCGCAAGCGCTACGCCAAGATCTCAATTCAAGACCAGGGCCAGCGCTTCAACACCGACCTACTTGAGGCAATTGAACTTGGCTTCTTGCTTGACCTTGCTGAGGTTTTGGCTTACACCGCTCGCGAGCGTCGCGAAAGCCGCGGCGGTCACTTTAGAGAAGACTATGAAACTCGTAACGACGAGAAGTTCATGGTTCACTCAATGGCTTACAAAGAAGGCAAGGGCATTAAGCTCGGTTGGAAACCTGTAACCATCACCAACTACAAGCCGATGGAGCGTAAGTACTAATGGCTACTGAGTTTGAGCAAATGGGGGCTGTGCCTTCATTCCAAGTAACCCTGATGGTTCGTCGTTTCGACCCAGAGGTAGACACCGAACCAAAGTGGCAAGACTTCGATGTGCAGGTTCACGGCACCGACCGCGTGCTTGATGCCCTTCACAAGATCAAGTGGGAACAAGACGGTTCGCTAACCTTCCGTCGTTCATGTGCACACGGTGTTTGTGGCTCAGATGCCATGCGCATCAACGGCCGAAACCGCCTTGCCTGCAAGACCTTGATCAAAGACCTCGACATGTCTCAGCCAATCTACGTTGAGCCAATCAAGGGTCTTGAAGTTGAAAAAGACCTAATCGTAGACATGAACCCGTTCTACCAGGCCTACCGCGATGTAAAGCCGTTCTTGATTGCTAGCGACAAGCCTGAAAAAGAACGCCTACAAACTGCCGAAAACCGCGAGCGCTTCGACGACACCACCAAGTGCATTCTTTGTGCTGCCTGCACCACTTCGTGCCCAGTCTTCTGGACCGACGGTCAGTACTTCGGCCCAGCTGCAATCGTGAACGCTCACCGCTTCATTTTTGACAGCCGCGACGAAGCAGCCGAAGTTCGCCTAGACATCTTGAATGACAAAGAAGGCGTGTGGCGTTGCCGCACCACCTTCAACTGCACCGAGGCTTGCCCTCGAGGCATTCAGGTGACCAAGGCTATCGCCGAGGTAAAACAGGCAATTCTTCGCGGCCGCGCCTAAACCACATGGCTAAAGCCGTCAAAGTAATCACCGTAAACGTTAACGGCGTTCGCGCTGCATTTCGAAAAGGAATGGCTGATTGGCTCGCTCAGGCGAAGCCTGACATCCTTGCTCTTCAAGAAGTTCGAGCAGACCTAAGCGATCTCGAAGGCTTGTTCAAAGAAGTTGAACACCTCAGCCCAACCGGAACCTGGCACATTCTTCACGATGCCGCCACCGCAAAGGGTCGAGCCGGAGTAGCAGTAATCAGCACCATGCCAAGCCTCAGTCACAGCATTGTTCTTGGCCCTGACGACTTTGACTCTGCCGGTCGCTGGCTCGAAGCAGACTTCGAGATCAACGGCGAAAAGCTCACCGTGGTCAGCACCTACGTTCATTCGGGCGAGGTTGACACCCCAAAACAGGTTGAGAAATACAAGTTCCTTGAAGCCATGCAAGAGCGCATGGCCGAACTAATTGCCACTCGCAAAAACGTGGTTGTTCTCGGCGATCTAAACGTTGGTCACACGGAACTAGACATCAAAAACTGGAAAGGCAACCTCAAGAACGCAGGTTTCTTGCCAGAAGAGCGTGCCTACTTCGACACCTTTATGAACCAACAAAAATGGCACGACCTCGGCCGCGACGCCCACCCAGACCAGCCTGGCCCTTACACCTGGTGGTCTTTCCGTGGCCAAGCTTTCGACACCGACGCAGGTTGGCGCATCGACTACCAGCTAGCCACCCCAAAACTTGCAGCCGTGGCCAGCAACTACCGCGTCGACCGCGCCCCAAGCTATGACACTCGATGGACTGACCACTCACCGGTCATCGTCGAATACGCGCTCTAGAATTTATACAAATGACTTCATCAAAACCCAACCTACTTAGTGGCATGCAGCCTTCGGCTGACTCGCTTCACCTTGGCAACTACCTTGGCGCGCTAGTCAACTGGATCAAAATGCAAGATGACTTCAACGCCTACTTCATGGTCGTTGACCTTCATGCCATCACTGTGCCGCAAGACCCTAAGCAGCTTCGCGCTAACACTCGTCGCACTGCGGCCCAATACTTGGCAGCCGGCATCGACGTGAACAAGTCAGCTCTTTTCGTGCAATCACATGTTCCAGCTCACGCTCAACTGGCTTGGGTGCTCAACTGCATTACCGGCATGGGCGAAGCAGGTCGCATGACGCAGTTCAAAGACAAGTCACAGAAGAACGGCACCGACTCAGCATCGGTTGGTCTTTTCACCTATCCGATTCTTCAAGCTGCAGACATCTTGCTCTACCAGCCAAAGGCCGTGCCTGTTGGTGAAGACCAGCGTCAGCACCTTGAACTAACCCGCGACCTAGCCACCCGCTTCAACAGCCGTTTCGGTCAAACTTTTGTAATTCCAGAAGCTCACATTCTTAAAGAAACTGCCAAGATTTACGACCTTCAGGTTCCTGAAGCCAAAATGTCTAAATCAGCAGCCGACCCTAAAGGCCTAATCAACCTCATGGATGAAACCACCGCCATTGTGAAAAAGGTCAAGAGTGCTGTGACCGACACCGATGGCATTGTGAAGTTTGATCGCGAGTCAAAGCCAGGCGTTTCAAACCTGCTAAACATCTTCTCGCTAGTGACCGGCGAATCAGTTGCAGCCCTTGAAGATCGCTTTGCCGGTCAAGGTTATGGCGCATTCAAAGGTGAACTAGCTGATGCCTTGGTCGCCAAAATCGAACCTATTCGCGAACGAACCAACGAACTTCTCGCCGACGAAGCAGAGCTTGACCGCCTGCTCGCACTCGGTGCCGACCGCGCTAACGAACTAGCTGAGAAGACTTTGGCTACCGTGTTTGAGCGCGTTGGGTTTATCGCGGCTCGCTAGCTGAGTGCGAACTGGGAATAATTCGCATCTAGGTTCTTGTTCTGTAAGACTGTAATAGCAATAAAACGTTCTTCGGGGTCAGTGAAAATCTGAGCCGGCGGAAAAGTCCGCGACCCGACATCTTTCGAGTTGGCGGTTGAACTGGTGAAATTCCGGTACCGACGGTTAAAGTCCGGATGGGAGAAGAACCGGTGTACTTGCGCGCGCTTTGGCTTGCGATTTGTGCACCTGATTTCCCTACCCCGTGGCGCGTTTGAAACGATTGGCCAGAGGTAGATGACTTTAGATAACAGCAAGTATCAGTTCGCGATGAAGCGCGCGCTTGAGCTTGCCTTGAATGGTCCAGCTTGGGGTGTTAACCCGCAGGTTGGTGCTGTGATTCTCGATGCCGATTTGAACGTTATTGCCGAGGGCTGGCATGAAGGTGCTGGAACCCCTCACGCTGAAGTTATGGCTCTGGCTAATTTGACCTCAACTTTTGGTGCTGTGCCTTCTGGCGCAACTGCCGTTGTCACTCTTGAGCCTTGCAATCACACCGGCCGCACTGGTCCTTGCGCGCAGGCATTGATTGCCGCCGGCATTTCTCGTGTTGTTTTTGCTTCTACTGACCCAGGCGATGCTTCTTCGAAGGGCGCTGAGACTTTGCGCGCTGCTGGCATTGAGGTTATTGGCGGTGTTCTTGAGGCTCAGGCTGATTACCAAAACCGCGTATGGCTTACAGCCGCCAAGCAAGGTTTGCCATTTGTGACCCTAAAGTGGGCGAGCACTCTTGATGGTCGCGCTGCAGCTAATGATGGAACAAGCAAATGGATTAGCGGCTCAGAATCGCGAGCCGATGCTCACCGTCGTCGTTCAGAGATTGATGCGATTGTGGTTGGCACCGGAACCGTTGCTGCCGACAACCCAGAACTAACCGCTCGCAAACCAGATGGATCGCTCTATGAGCACCAGCCACTTCGAGTGGTAGTCGGCGAGCGCGCGCTCGATCAGGGCAGCCGCGTCTTCAATTCAGATTCTGAAACTGTTCAGGTGAAATCGCACGACATCCACGATGTTTTGAACCAGCTCAAAGAGCTTGGCGTGAAGCACGTGATGGTTGAGGGCGGGCCAAAGCTTGCCAGCCAGTTTGTGCAGGCGGGTGTGGTGAACGAGTACTTGGTTTACCTTGCCCCAATGTTGCTTGGCGGTTCACGTTTGGCAACCACCGATTTTGGCGTGAGCACTATGGGCGAGGCTAAGAACTTGG
>JBDLVP010000105.1:0-5699 GCA_039804705.1 Actinomycetota bacterium | reverse complement strand
TACCTCTCGTGGGGCCATGTCTACCAAGTCGCGCGGCTGGTCTGGTTGACCAAGCTTTGAAACGCTAACCCCGTTGATTGAAACATCAATGTTGTATGGATCAAAGACCGCATTGGTGGTGCCAACAGCAGCAAGGATGCGCCCCCAGTTTGGGTCGTTTCCGTATACGGCGGCTTTGAATAGGTTGTTGCGGGCGATAGAGCGACCCACCTCAACAGCATCGGCTTCGCTAGCCGCATTTTCAACCTTGATGATTACGTCGTGAGTTGAACCCTCGGCATCGCGAAGTAATTGCATTGCCAAGTCGTGGCAAACCTCGGTTAGTAGCGTTTGGAATTCCGCAAATTCTGGAGTCACGCCACTTGCACCGCTAGCCATAACTGCAACGGTGTCGTTTGTTGACATGCAGCCATCTGAATCTAGGCGGTCAAAAGTTACTCTTGTGGCTGCTCGAAGTGCCTGGTCTAGAGGCTTGCTGTCGATAACAGCATCGGTGGTAATAACTACCAGCATGGTTGCTAAACCTGGTGCCAGCATTCCGGCACCCTTTGCCATGCCGCCTACCGACCAGCCAGTATCACTTACACGGTATGCAGTTTTGGCCACGCTGTCGGTGGTCATAATTGCTTCGGCAGCCAGCGGGCCATTGTGGTTGGCAAGATCTGAAACAGCGGTGGTAACACCAGCCAGCAAAATGTCGCGAGGCAACTGGTCACCAATCAAACCGGTTGAGCAAACTAGAACGTCACCCGAAGAAATTCCAAGTTCTTCAGCTACCTTTTCAGCCGTGGCGTGCGTGGTTTGAAAACCCTCAGGGCCGGTGTAGCAGTTGGCTCCGCCAGAGTTCAAAATAATGGCTTCGACTTGACCATCGGCAATAACCTGCTTGCTCCAAATAACTGGGTTTGCCTGACAGCGGTTTGTTGTGAAGACAGTTGCCGCCGACTTGAGCGGTCCTTGGTTTACCACCAAGGCTAAATCGCGATTTCCATTCTTTTTGATGCCGGCTGCAATTCCTGAAGCCACGAATCCTTTTGCGACAGTTACCGTCACGGTGCAACTCCGTTCACGCCAAGGCCGGTTTCTTCTGGAATGCCAAGAGCTAGGTTGAGCGACTGAATCGCTGCTCCCGCCGTGCCCTTGACCAAATTGTCGATTGCTGAAACCACAATTACGCGGCCAGCGTGCTCATCGATTGTTAGGCCAATCAAGCAGGTGTTTACGCCAAGCGTTGAGGCAGTTGCTGGGTATTGACCTTCATCAAGCACCTTCACAAAGGTTTCACCGGAATAGGCGGCCAGGTATGCATCGCGAACCTGCTTGGCAGTTACCCCAGGTGCGAGTTTTGCGGTGTTCACCGCGAGAATTCCGCGTGACATTGGAACCAGAACAGGAGTGAAATTCACCTGAACCTCGCCACCGAAAGCCTTGCGCAAGTTCTGTTCGATCTCTGGGGTGTGACGGTGGCTTCCGCCAACGCCATAAGCAGAAGCCGAGCCCAGTATCTCGCTGGCAAGAAGATTGGTTTTCAAGGTTCGACCCGCACCAGATGTGCCAACTGAGAGCACCGAAACAATGTCGGTTGGTTCAATGACTTTGGCAGCAAGGCCAGGCGCAAGTGCCAATGAAATCGCAGTCACGTTGCAACCTGGAACCGCAATGCGCAATACACCGCTTAGGTTTTTGCGCTGCTTTGATGAACCAGCTTCAACCAAGAGTTCGGGCATTCCGTAAGCCCAGGTTCCGGCATGAGTGCCGCCATAGAACTTGACCCAGTCGCTTTCGCTTTCAAGTCTGAAGTCAGCGCCGCAGTCAAGAAACAATGTTGAGTCATCAAGGTAAGCAGCTACTTCGGCAGATTTTGCGTGCGGAAGAGCCAGGAACACAATATCGTGGCCACTTAGGTGCTCGGCATCTGTTGGAACAAACCTTTGATCTGCGAACTGAACTAGGTGCGGGTGCAAGGTTGCAACCGTTTCACCAACGTTGGTGTTAGCGGTCACGGTCTTGAGCTCAAGCTGTGGGTGCTGCGCAATTAGGCGCAACAATTCGCCACCAACATACCCGCTGGCTCCGGCGATTGCTACTGAATAACCCATGTGTGAACCTTACTAGGCGCGGATTTCGGCGCCAAATAGCTTATTGGCGAGGGCCACCGCAGCATCGCGGGCGACACTTGCTTCGGCTTGGGTAAGGGTGCGATCACTCGCACGAAAACGAAGGGCAAATGTTAGGGCTTTTTTGCCCTCAGCCAAGTTGGCCCCGCGGTAGTCGTCAGTTAGTTCAACCAACTCGAGCAATGCGCCTGCACCACGAACAATCGCGTGCTTCACATTGGCTGCAGGCAACTCTTGATCAACCACCAGGGTAAGGTCTTGAGTTGCAGCTGGGAAGGTATCGATTGAGCTTGCAGTTATAACGGCAGGGGCCGCTTGACCGAAGGCATCCAAGTTAATTTCTAGTGCAGCAACTCGTCTCGGAAGATTCGTTTCAGTTGCCAACGCTGGGTCGAGCTCGCCGGCGTAGCCAAGCAGCACCTTTTCAACTCCAGAAACCGCGTAAAGTGCAGCGGTGCGACCTGGGTGGTAACCCTTAGGTGACGCCTGAGCCAAAATCAACTCAAGACCAACAGCATTCGCAGCTACCTGAGCGGCCTGAATAGCATCTTGGTAACCCGACTCAACAGATTTTTGTCCAGCCTGCTGGCTCAATCTATTACCTGCAAAAAGCGCGGCAAGGTAACGAGGTTGAGCTGGAATAGTCGCTTGCAACTTAGCCAGTTCTGCTTCGGTTGGGCGCTCAACACCGCTTGGCAATTCAGCGGTAGCCTTCACGGTTTCACTAGCGTGGAAGACCGAGCCAATTTCGTAAAGAGCTAGGTCAGTTAGGCCTCGAGAAAGGTTTCGCGCTGCAGCCTCAATCAATCCAGGAAGCAAACTAACGCGCATAAAACTTGACTGGCCTTGTAGCGGGTTGGCAAGCTTCACAGCAACTGGCGCTGAGCCAGAACCACTGCCAGTTGGCAAATCGAATCGCGCCAGATCAGCCTCGGCAGTAAATGGGTAGTTCAAAACTTCAACAAGTCCGCTTGCGGCGAGCGCATTGGCAACTCGATGACGCTGCTGCTGTGAACGGGTTAGTCCGCGACCCGGAGGGGCAATCGGCAAACGCACCGGAATTCGGTCGAATCCGTTGATGCGCGCAATTTCTTCGACTAGGTCGGTCTTGTGCTTTAGGTCTACTCGCCAGCTGGCTGGAACAACCTCAAAGCCATCGGCAACGTGAGCCACGACACAACCGATGTCAGACAAAGTATCAACAATTTCGTCGGTGGTGTATTCAACGCCAGTGAGTTCACGAGCAAAATCAGCCGGCAACCAGATAGGTGCCTGAGCTTCGGCGTGGTGGTAGTCAGCACCAAGTGAATCTGCTTCACCCCAGGTGTGAACCTCGAGCAACTGAACTACTCGAGCTGCAGCGCGATCAGCAACTGCCCAGTCGACTCCTCGTTCAAAACGCTTAGATGCTTCAGACGGCAACTTGTGACGTCTTGCGGTGCGAGCAACTGAGATTGGGTCGAAAGTTGCTGCCTCAATCAAAACATTTTTAGTTTCAAGTGAAACCTCGGTGCTGGCTCCGCCCATTACACCGGCTAGACCTATTGCGCCTGTTGCATCGGCAATAACTAGGTCTTCTGGGTGCAGCTTGCGCTCTTGACCATCGAGGGTTTTTAGAACTTCGCCAACCTTAGCGCGACGAACGGTAATGCCACCCTGAACTTTATCGAGGTCGTAAGCGTGAATTGGCTGACCCAGTTCGAGCATTACGTAGTTGGTGATATCTACTACCAATGAAATCGAGCGCATTCCAGCAAGTTTTAGGCGTGAGACCATCCACGCTGGGGTCGGCTTAGTGGCGTCGATGCCCTTGACTGAGCGCAGCACGAATCGTGAAACACCAGCGCGGTCACGAATCGGTGCGTTGTCTTCAATTTTGAGGTCAAAGCCGTGGCCAGTGCCAGGTTCTACATTGCCAGCTGGGTCACGGTAGGCCGCGTTGGTGGCGTGCGAATACTCCCGAGCTACACCACGAATGCTTAGGCAGTAACCACGATCAGGCAACACGTTGATGTCAATTGCTTGATCGTCTAGGTGAAGTAGTTCAATGGCTGAAGTACCAACCTTTGGGTCAAGACCAATGTTTTTAAGAAGCAAAATACCGCCGTGGTCATCACCAAGACCAAGTTCGCGAGTTGACGCGAGCATGCCATCTGAGGTGTGCCCATACGTCTTGCGAGCTGCAATAGCAAAATCACCAGGCAAGACAGAGCCAGGCAGGCAAACTACAACTTTGTCGCCAACAGCGAAGTTGCTTGCGCCACAGACAATGCCCCGAACCGATTCGCCACCATCGGCAGCCAATTCTGATCCGGCTGCAACTCTCACCTGAACCCAGCGAATGGTCTTGCCGTTTTGCTGAGGCTCTTCAACGTACTCAAGAACTTCACCAACTACTACCGGGCCGGTTACTTCAAATTTGAAAGTGCCTTCTTCTTCAAGACCAACTTTGACCAACTCAGACATAACTGAATCAGGGGTTGCGTCACCTGGAAGGTCAACGTATTCGGCTAACCACGACAACGGAACGCGCATTAGAGCACCAAACCAAACTGCTTGCTAAAACGCACGTCGGCTTCAACCATGTCGTGCATATCTTTTACATCGTTTCTAAACATCAAAGTGCGCTCAATACCCATGCCGAACGCGAAGCCAGAGTAAACCTCAGGGTCAATACCGGCAGCCTTGAGAACATTCGGGTTGACCATGCCACAGCCACCCCACTCAACCCAGCGAGCGCCGCCCTTGGCACCTGGGTGCCAAACGTCTAGCTCAGCTGAAGGCTCAGTGAACGGAAAGAAGCTTGGGCGCAAACGAATTTGAGCTTCAGGCCCAAACATGCTGCGAGCAAAGTGCTCAAGGGTTCCCTTGAGATCTGCCATCGTCAAACCCTTGTCAACAGCCAAGCCTTCAACCTGGTGGAACACCGGGGTGTGAGTAGCATCGAGTTCGTCAGTTCTAAAAACGCGCCCTGGGCAAAGAACATAAACTGGCAAATCACGCTCGAGCAGGCTTCGAACCTGAACTGGTGAGGTGTGTGTGCGAAGAAGCAAGTGCGATTCAACTGGCTCGACAAAGAATGTGTCTTGCATTGCGCGAGCTGGGTGATCGGCATCAAAGTTCAAAGCGTCAAAGTTGAACCACTCGTTTTCAAGTTCTGGACCCTCGGCGATTTCCCAGCCCATGCCAACGAAAATGTCTGAGATTTGCTCTTGCAATAGCGCCAAAGGATGACGCGCACCAATTCTGGCGGTTGCGGCCACAGCGGTGACATCCACGGCTTCTGAGGCAAGCTTCGCACGCTCTTCTTCGACTGCGAAAGCAGCCTCGCGTGCAGCAAATGCTTGGTTTAGTGAAGCGCGTGCCTGGCCAACGACCTTGCCGGCTTCGGCTTTGAATTCTGGGGCAATCTCGCGAAGTTGTGCGTTCAAGTTCGCAATTGGCGACTGGTCGCCAACGGTTTGAGCGCGGCTTGCTTTCAGCGCAGCTAGATCGCTGGCTGCTTCGATGGCCTGCAGTGCTTGCGCAACAACAGCATCTACTGCCGACTGGGAGAGTGGATTTGCTTCAGACATAGGCTTA
>JBDLVP010000104.1:0-2606 GCA_039804705.1 Actinomycetota bacterium | reverse complement strand
TTCTTCATCCATGAGCTCAAGAAGTGCTTCGGCACGCTCTTCTGGCAGGTTGGCCATAAGGTCGGCAGCGTCGTCTGGTTCCATGAGGTCAAGAACCTCGGCAGCGCGTTCGTCGTCGAGCTCGTCGATAATGTCGATCTGTTCGTCTTCAGGTAGCTCTTCAAGAACATCGGCCAAACGCTCGTCGTCTAGTTCTTCGGCAACCTCGATCATGCGCTCGTCTGGCAGGTCAAGAAGTGCACTCGCCAAGTCGGCAGCGCGAAGTTCAGAATAGGTTGCAATCAGGTGTTGAGCGCTCTGGCCTTCGTCAGATTCTTCTTCGGTAACTTGTTCCCAAGCTGCGAACAAAGTGGTTCCGCGCGCAAAAGGCGAAGCCGAGGTCTTTGGGCGCCGCAAGAATAGCTCGGTCACACCCCACTCTTTGCGCTTGTTTTGCTCGATTGCCAAGTCTTCAATGCTGGCCAAACCAGAGCCATCTAGCAGTCGAACTTTGCGCCCCAAAACCTCAGCAATTACGCGCTGTTCTTGGCCGCGCTGGCTAAAGCGACGAAGGTCAATCAGGCCGTTGGTGATTACCTGGCCGTCTGAAATTGAAGTAACGCGGCTGATAGGAACAAAAACTTTGCGGCGACCGCTGATCTCAACCAGCATGCCAGTAGCCTTCGGTGCACCAGTTTTTCGGTACGCCAAAAGAACGTCAATGACCTTGCCTACTTTGTCGCCGGCTGGGTCAAAGACGCCACAACCCGCTAACCGGGCTACGAAGACTCTTGATGCGCTCACTCGTAAAGTTTACCCGCCGAGCGTGTCAAGATATATAGGTGACTAATACTCCAGGAACCTCGCGTAAACGCCGCCAAGTAATCATGCATGTGCCAGAAGGCACCGTGGTTGGTGAATTCGACAAATACACCGATGCTGTTGACCAGGTTGACGCCTTGATTCGTCACGATTTCCCAGCCCCTGCGATTGCCATTGTGGGCACCGATTTGCGTTCGGTTGAACGAGTTCGCGCCAAGCTCTCTTATGCCAAAGTTGCCATTCGCGGAATCGTGACCGGTTCATGGCTTGGATTGGCTTATTGGTTATTCTTTGGCGGCACCGGCTCAGACACCGTAACCACTGCAACCGTTACTTCAAACGTTCAGCAGTCGCTAGTGCCTGCAATCATCATTGGCGCCGGAATCGGCATGCTTTACCAAGTGATTCGATTCTCAGTGGCACGCAAGAGCCGCGAGTTCTTGAGTTCATCGGCAGTTGTTGCCGGTCGCTACGACGTAACCGTGCCAGACAACCTAGCAGAACTAGCAAAGATCAAGTTGGCCGAGCACGCCGAAAAGTGCGCCGACAAAAAATAGCATTAGCGCTGTTTGCGCATCCACTTTTCTACATCGCGAACTTTGCGAGGCAGGGCAGCGGTTAGGTTCTCAACACCGTTTTTGGTAACCAAAACGTCGTCTTCGATTCGCACGCCAATGCCACGGAATTCCTTCGGCACCATTAGATCGTCGGCGTGAAAATAAAGCCCTGGCTCGATGGTGAAAACCATGCCTGGCTTTAGTTCGGCGTCCATGTACATTTCGCGTCGAGCTTGAGCGCAGTCGTGAACGTCAAGACCTAAGTGGTGGCTAGTTCCGTGAACCATGTAACGGCGGTGGAATTGCTTATCTGGCTCGAGTGATTCTTCGGCTGAAACCGGCAGCAAACCCCAAGCGGCAGTCTTTGCTGCAATCACGTTCATGGCGGCGGCATGCAATTCGCTGAACTTCACACCAGGCTTTGCAATAGCAAACGCCGCATCGGCAGCCTCGAGAACGGCTTCGTAAATCATTTTTTGGGTGGCTGTGAACTTGCCATTGACCGGCAAAGTGCGGGTGACATCAGCGGTGTAAAGGCTCTCGACCTCAACGCCAGCGTCTACCAGAATCAAGTCGCCCGATCGAACCTTGCCGTGGTTTGAGATCCAGTGCAGGGTGCAGGCATTTGGTCCGCTAGCCGCAATGGTGTCGTAGCCCAGGTCGTTGCCGTTAGCGCGAGCCTCGGCAAAGAATGCACCTTCAACAATGCGTTCACCGCGTTCGTGCTTCACAGCTTTTGGCAGTGAGCGAACGATTGACTCGAAGCCCTTCACCGAGGCAGCGACTGCTTCGCGCATCTGAGCAATTTCATAGGCATCTTTGACCAAGCGCATTTCAGAAACGAACTCGGCGAGCTCTGGCGATTTAGCCAAAGTGAGCTGCTTTGTTTTAACTACTGAACCTAAGTCGGTTGGCAAGTAAGCAAGGTCACGGGTTGGCAAACCAAGACGGGTTGAAACTTGCTCAAGGGTTGGGCGCTGGCCCACCCAGAACTCGCCAATCTGAGGGTTGGCAAAGAACTCGTCGGTGTTACGACCTGCAGTTGGGCGCAAGTACAAAGTGGTTTTTACGGCTGCTCGGGCATCGATAACCAAAACCGAACCTGGCACGGTGTCGGCTCCCCAGCCGGTTAGATGCGCAAATGCTGAGTGTGCGCGAAAACGGTAATCGGTGTCGTTAGAGCGTGCTTTCAGATCGCCAGCTTCAATGACTACAACTTTGCCGTCGAAAGCGGCGGCAACTTTGGCT
>JBDLVP010000103.1:0-5366 GCA_039804705.1 Actinomycetota bacterium | reverse complement strand
GATCTGGATGGTTGCGCCGGTCTGAGGGTTGCGTCCGGTGCGTGCTGCACGGTGACCCTTCTCGACTGATAGCCAACCTGGGATGGTTACTTTGCCGCCGCCAGCAACTTCCTTGGCGATGGTCTCAAACAAAGCGTCAACTACACGGTTGACGGCTGCCTGTGACTCACCAGTGTGGTTTGCAATTGCTGCTACTAGTTCGCTCTTGTTGAGAGACATTTTGGTCCTCCTGGACTTAGACGTATTGTGACGTTCTGTCCCTTTGAAACTACCCGAAATAACAAGAAAATCTGCATTTGTTTCGGTGTGTTGCGAAAACAGCAAAAATTGGGTTTTCGTTGATCTGGCGCGGTTTTTTCAGGTTTTTGCCTTAAATAGCGAAAACGCCCCGAACTTGTCGAGGCGTTTTCAAACTTAGTTGGTGATTACCAAGAAGACTTGGTGATACCTGGCAGCTCGCCCTTGTGAGCCATGTCGCGGAAGCGAACACGTGATACACCGAACTTGCTGAGCACACCGCGTGGGCGGCCATCGATTGCGTCGCGGCTACGAAGACGTACCGGTGATGCGTCACGAGGAAGCTTCTGAAGGCCCAAGCGAGCCTCTTCGCGCTGTGCGTCGGTTGAGTTTGGGTCAACCAAAGCCTTCTTTAGTGCGAGACGCTTTTCTGCGTAACGCTCTACAACAATCTTGCGCTGCTCGTTACGAGCAATCTTGCTTTTCTTTGCCATGTTTAGCGCTCCTCGCGGAATTCAACGTGCTGACGTACAACTGGGTCGTACTTCTTCAGCACCAAACGGTCTGGGTCGTTACGACGGTTCTTCTTGGTTACGTAGGTGTAACCAGTTCCGGCAGTCGAACGAAGCTTGATGATTGGACGAATGTCCTTGTCTTTAGCCATGTGCTATTCCTTAGATCTTCTCGCCGCGAGCAAGCAACTCAGCAACAACAGCTTCGATGCCACGAGCATCGATAACTTTGATGCCGCGTGCGCTCAAGGTAAGGGTCACGTTGCGCTTCAATGAAGGCACGAAGTAGGTCTTCTTCTGGATGTTTGGATCGAAACGACGCTTAGTTTTGTTCTGAGCGTGCGAAACACTGTGGCCAAACTGTGGTCCAGTCTGAGTAACCTGGCAATACGCTGCCATTTCTTCTCCTTTTAGGGGCAAGCCACAGAGCCCAGATTTTTCTGGATTTAAAAGGCTTGGATAAAAAGCTTTGGTTGCGAAATGTTCATTGAACAAGCAACTTCACAATTTTAGGCGAGAACCACAGGCTTAAGCAAGTCTTGATTTCAAAAAATCAACTAGGCACGCCGACATTGTTCGCATTTGCCAAAGATTTCAATAGTGTGGGCAGGTTCGGTGAACCCGTGGTCGGCAGCAATTTTCTCTGCCCAGGCCTCAACGGTGTGGGCTTCAATCTCTACGGTTCGCCCGCAAACGCGGCAAATTAGGTGGTGATGGTGATCGGTTGTGCAAGCCCGGTAAAGGGTTTCACCCTCGGCACTCAAAGCATCAGCTTCACCTTGAACTGCCAAATCGGCGAGCGCACGATAAACAGTTGCTAATCCGATGCTTGAACCGTGGTTTCTCAATACCAAGTGCAGTTGCTGGGCGCTGACGAATCCGATTGCCTCACTAAGAGCATGGCGAACTGCGTCTTTTTGCCAAGTGTTGCGTTTTTCGGGCTTTGTCTCACTCACTATTTCGCCTTACCTTTTGCGATCAACTTGCAAACTACATAAATTGCGAAACTCAAGCTAGTGACAAATGGACTGATCGGTAAACCCCAAGGTAGTGCCAGCAAAATGCCGCCGACTGCTGCCGTCAACGCAAAGACCACGCTCAGCATTGGCACTATACGAAGTGAACTCGAGACCGCCCTGGCTGCTGCCGCTGGGGTGACCAGAAGGCTGAGCACGAGCAGCGCTCCAACCACCTGAACGCTCGCAGCCACCGAAAGTCCGAGTAGCAACATAAAGCCAATGCTTAGCGCTCGAACCGGCACACCACGAGCAGCGGCAACCTCAGGGTCAAGGCTGGCAAACGTCAAAGGTTTCCAAATCACCAGCAAACCAACCAGCACAACCACACAAATAATGGCAAGCGAAATCAGCTGGGGGTCATCCACGGCCACAATTTGACCAGTTAGAAGGCCGAACTTATTTGCAGCCCTGCCCTGATACAGCGCGAGCGCCAAAATTCCAAGGCCCAAACCAAACGGCATAAGAACGGCGATTGTTGAATTTCGCTCTTTGGCTTTGGTGCCCATGAAACCAAGGATGACCGCCGCAACGATTGAACCGAACACTGAACCGGCAATCACATCGATGCCAACTAGCAAAGCTAGGGCGGCACCGGCAAATGAAAGCTCACTGATTCCGTGCACGGCAAAAGAAACATCGCGGTAGTTCACAAAGGTGCTCACTAAGCCGCCAACCAAGCCAAGCAGCACGGCAGCCAAGAGCGAGTTTTGAACTAGACCGACTAGTTCGAGGTAGTCACTGATTGTCATTATGCCCACTGTTCATCTGGGTGGTGATCGTGTTCGTGGGTTCCCACAACAACAATTCGCCCCTGGTTTCGAACCACGTCTACTTGAGTTCCGTAAAGCTCGCTCAATACCTCTGAGCGCAATACTTCGTCGGGGGTTCCAATTCTGAAGTGACCGTTAGCCAAATACAGAACCCGGTCGACCATTTCGAGAATTGGGTTCACATCGTGGGTCACAAACAATACGGCTGCTTTGGTTCGTTTGTGCTCTTCGTTGATAAGTTCGCTAATTAGTTTTTGCTGGTGCAAGTCAAGAGCGCTTAACGGTTCATCGGCCAGCAATAGTTTTGGCTCGCTAATAACTGCTTGGCCAACGCGCAATCGCTGAAGTTGACCGCCACTTAGCTCGGAAACTGAAAGGTTCGCAAGCTCACTTGCACCAATTTGTTCGAGGGTGTGTTTGACCTTGCGCCGAACCACTGGGCTAGAAACCGGAATTCCGAACTTTGTGCCATCTAGCCCCAGTTGAACCAAGTCTTTTGCGAGCAGATTGCCAGCCTGGTCGAGCGACCTGTGCTGCGGAATGTAGCCGATTGATTTGCCGCCCCGAAGAGCCGGTTTTGAGCCGATTAGCACTTTGCCCGCGGTTAACGGCAACTGACCAAGAATGGCCTTTAGCAGACTGGTTTTGCCCGAGCCGTTGGAGCCAATTACTGCAACGAATTCGCCAGGTTTGACCTGCAGGTTTAGGCCGCTCCAAAGTTGCTTGCCACCAAGTGAAAGCGCTGCATTTTGCAATTCAAGTGCGTAAGTCATTAGTCGATAGTCATTTTCGTTAGGGCGCCCCAAATGGCGTTTCGATTCTGTTTCATCCAGTCGAGGTAGTGAACACCTCTCTGAAGTTGCTCGCTAAAGCCAACTGCAAGTGGTCGCTGCGGATTGGCCTTCAACCATTTCTGAATGAGTGAACTCTGCAAACTTGGCTGCGATGAATTGAAGGCAAACATGCCGGCCTTTTCAGTTGCAGTTTTTAGTTCGGCAATCTCTGTAGGTGAAAGGTCGGTTTCGTTCAGACCTGCTTGCTTCACGTTGTCTGGGGTTAGATCTTGCAGGCCCATTTGAGTGAGCAGGTAATTCGCAACCGGTTCAACGGCAGTGAATGACTTATTGTTTAGTTTGCTGGCAATTTCTGAACCTGGGTTTGCAAGAGAAGCGTTGAATGAATTTCTCGCCTGGTCGAAGTTTTCAAAGTTGCTAATCAGTTGAGTCTCAGACGCAGGTTTGAGTTTACGAAGACTTGCCAAGATTTTCTGACTTGCAGCTAGAACCGAATCAGGCTGGTACCAGATGTGCGGGTTAGCTTTTGGGTCTAAATCACTGGCTAGGCAAAGCAGATTGGTTTCGGTTTTGACTAACTGCTTTATGAAGGCATCACTTTCGTTGCAAGCTGCAATTATGAGTTTGGCCTTAGAAACCTTGAGCTGATCAAGCACGGTGGCTTCGTAACTGTGCGGGTCTTGATTGGTGTTGGTCAAAATTGGCTCAACACTGAAGTTAGTTCCCGCGATACTTTTGGTGATATCCGACCACACATTTGTTGTGGTGAGTACTTCGACAGTCTGAAACTTTGAAGATTGCGAACAACCAGATGTCAGCAATAACAAGGCAGCGCTACTCGCTACAACTTTAGTTATTCGATTCAGGTTCACGCCTTTAGGCTAAACCTTATTGATAATGATTGTCAATACGCCTAGGCGTTTAAATTTGCGGCTGCCTAGTCAAGAAGCAATGCAGGCTCTTCGATTACCGAAGCAACATCTTGCACGAAGCGTGAAGCCACATCGCCGTCAACAACTCGGTGGTCGAAGGTTGCACCAATAGTGGTGATCTGACGAACCTGAATCTCGTTGTTGACCACCCAAGGCTTCGGGCGAATTGAGCCAAGTGCCACAATTCCCACTTCACCAGGGTTCAAAATCGGAGTACCGGTGTCAACACCGAAAACGCCGATGTTGGTCAACGTAATGGTTCCGTTCGACATTTCGGCCGGTGAGGTCTTACCCTCTCGAGCAGTTGCTGCAAGTTGCTCGATAGCTCGGGCCAACTCAAGCATGCTGAGCTTGTCGGCGTCTTTAATGTTCGGAACAATCAGACCTCGTGGGGTTGCAGCTGCAACGCCAAAGTTCACATAGTTGTGAACAATGATTTCTTCGTCGGTCCAAGTTGAGTTCACAGTTGGGTTGCGGCGCACTGCCCACATCATGGCCTTGGCCATAATCAACAGCGGGGTCACCTTTACACCAGCGAAGTCGGTCGAAGCCTTTAGGCGCTTTACGTATTCCATGGTGCGAGTGGCATCAACATCTACGAAAATGCTCACGTGAGGTGCTTGGAATGCAGACTTAACCATTGCCGAGGCAATCGCCTTACGAACACCTTTAACCGGAATGCGAGTCTCGCGCTCTGAAGGAACCTCAGGGGTACTTAGGTTTCTAAATACTCCGGCTTGGCTGGCAGATCCGGTTACGTCTTCACGGGTAACTTCGCCAGCAGTTCCGGTTGGAGTCACCTTGGTAATGTCAACGCCTAGGTCGCGAGCAAGCTTGCGAACCGGTGGCTTGGCAATAACGTTTTCTTCGCTAGCTGATACCGCGATTAATCCTGGGGTAAACGCTGGAGCCTGAACTGGAATAGCCGATGTGGTCGCTGCAACTACTGGAATTCCACCTGGAACTGATCGACCGCGACGGCGTGAACCAGCTGCTCCTGCAACGCCATAGCCAACCAAAGGTGCTGGCGCTTTTTCTTCAACTTCAACACTCGAAGCGGTATCAACAACGGCTTCGTGTGCGGCTGCGGCTTGCTCTGCTA
>JBDLVP010000102.1:0-4076 GCA_039804705.1 Actinomycetota bacterium | reverse complement strand
AACGGAATCAGCGGTTGACCGTGAGTTGCGTAGCTGGTTGCTACCGCGGTAAATCCGGCAACTGATCCGGCTTCGTTAATTCCGGTGTGCAAAATCTGACCAGAAATCGACTCTTTGTAGTTCAACAAAAGGTCACGGTCTACCGAAATGTAGTGCTGGCCATTTGGATTGTAAATTTTCGCCGTCGGGAAGAATGCATCCATGCCGAAGGTGCGAGCTTCATCAGGAATGATCGGAACGATGCGTTCACCGGTACCAGGCGAGCGCAACAAGTCTTTGAGCAAGCGCACGAAGGCCATGGTGGTGGCAACTTCTTGAGTTCCTGAACCGCTCTTTGAAATTGCGTAGACCTTGTCTTCTGGCAACTCAAATGAAACGTATTTGCTGCGACGCTCTGGCAGGTAACCGCCGAGTTCACGGCGACGCTCATGCATGTACTGAATTTCAGGAGCATCTTGCCCTGGGTGGAAGTAAGGCGGCTGGTAAGGGTTTTCTTCAAGCTGCGCATCAGAGATTGGAATGTGAAGTTCATCACGGAAGCTCTTGAGATTTTCAAGGGTGAGCTTCTTCATCTGGTGGGTAGCGTTTCTACCTTCGAATGATTTACCGAGGGTGAAGCCCTTGATGGTTTTCGCCAAAATTACAGTTGGCTGACCCTTGTGTTCCATAGCTGACTTGTATGCCGCGTATACCTTGCGGTAGTCGTGACCACCGCGACGCAAGCCCCAGATCTCGTCGTCGGTCATGTGCTCTACCAACTTGGCAGTGCGTGGGTCGCGACCAAAGAAGTTTTCGCGAATAAACGCGCCGCTCTCGGTCTTGTACGTCTGGAAGTCACCATCTGGTGTCTTATTCATCAAGTCAACAAGTGCACCTTCGGTGTCACGAGCTAGCAGGTCGTCCCATTCGCGACCCCAAACAACCTTGATTACGTTCCAGCCGGCGCCTCTGAAAAAGCTCTCAAGCTCCTGCATGATTTTGCCGTTTCCGCGAACCGGGCCATCGAGGCGCTGCAAGTTGCAGTTGACCACGAAAGTTAGGTTGTCGAGACCGTCGTTGGCAGCAAGCTGAAGTGCACCACGGCTCTCAACTTCATCAAGTTCGCCATCACCAAGGAATGCCCAAACGTGGCTATCATTGGAATCTTTGAGTCCGCGGCCAACAAGGTAGCGGTTGGCTTGCGCCTGATAAATAGCGTTGATTGGGCCAATACCCATTGACACGGTCGGGAACTGCCAAAAGTCAGGCATCAAACGTGGGTGTGGGTAAGAAGATAGCCCTCCGCCAGCGTGAGATTTTTCTTGGCGGAAACCGTCAAGTTGATCTGCGCTTAGGCGGCCTTCAAGAAAAGCGCGAGCGTATGGGCCAGGTGATGCGTGACCCTGAATGAAAATCTGGTCGCCACCACTTGGGTGATCTTGACCACGGAAGAAGTGGTTGAAACCAATTTCATAAAGCGAAGCCGATGAAGCGAAAGTCGAAATGTGACCGCCAACGCCAACGCCAGGGCGCTGAGCTCGGTGAACCAACATTGCGGCATTCCAGCGCATCCATGAGCGGTAGCGACGTTCAGTTGCTTCATCGCCCGGGAACTCTGGCTCGTTTTCAGGAGCGATGGTGTTGATGTAGTCGGTGGTTGGAACAATAGGCACGTTCAACTGAAGTTCGTGAGAACGACGAAGCAGGTTGAGCATTACCTCGCGAGCGCGACCGCGCCCCTGAGCTTTGGCAACCGCATCAAGTGATTCCAGCCATTCGGCAGTTTCTTGCGGGTCTTGGTCAGGGTTGCTAATCGCGTATGCGTCACGGTTGTTGATCGACACCGAGTTCCTCTTCCTAATAAATCGCTCGTAGCGGCTTGGTTAGCCCACGGCGAATCAAGGTTTTCGACTTTGGTAAAAGCCTGTATGAAGTTTATTCGTATTCAGGGGATTACTTATCGTGGTTTGCTAGTTTCAATAAAGCAACAAATAAATCTTTAGAACGGATGAACCCATGAGCGTGTTAATTGGCGATGTAGTACCTGACTTCACACTTTCTAACCAGAATGGTGAGCCAGTGACACTCAGCGACTTCAGAGGCAAGCGCCCAGTCGTTCTAGTTTTCTTTCCAATGGCCTTCACTGGCATCTGCACCGGCGAGCTTTGCGAGTTACGCGATAACTTCGCCATTTTCCAGGGTGACAACTTTGAGCTGCTAACCATTTCTTGCGACACCAAATATGTGTTGAAGAAGTTTGCCGAGCAAGAAGGCTACGAGTTCGACATGCTTAGTGACTTCTGGCCACACGGCGATGTTGCCAAGAAATACGGCGTCTTCTTAGAAGACCTCGGATTCTCAAACCGCGCTACCTTTGTGATCAACAAAGAAGGCGAATTGGTAGCCAAATTCGTTACCGCACCTGGACAAGCCAGATCTTTTGATGACTACAAGCGAGCAATTGCTCAACTCGAAAACTAGCCGTTTTGAACTCTTACTCGTTTTAGGGTAGGTTTGTTGAGTTGCCTGAAAGGGCAACGGCTGTTGTTGGGCCTTTAGCTCAGTTGGTAGAGCGCCACGCTTACACCGTGGATGTCATCGGTTCGAGCCCGGTAGGGCCCACAAATCAGCCTGGTTCTTCCACTCCCACTAGGATTTCACTTATGGACTGGCAGGAATCAGGCGCTGCGCGCAAGCTTCTCAGCGATGCTGAGCTTGAACAAGCACTGCAATCACTAGACACCAACGCTGCGATTGCTTTGCTCGAAGCGCAATCTCGCCTTCGTAGCGAATCTGAACAATCCAAATCTGCGCCATCCGTGGTTGCCTTTGAAGAACCCCAACAAGTTCAAAGCATCAACTCTGAAGATCAAGTTGACCCAAATTTTGAAGCTGAAGTTTCGTTCACCAAAGAACGCGAACCTGAACCAGTAGTTCAACAATTTTTCGCACCTGTTGAAGCCGAAACCTTGTCTGATGAGATGCTTGAAGTTTCGTCAGGTACAGAAGTACAAGCCCAGAATTCTTCTGCCGATATCGCGGCCTCTCTAAATGCTCTCTATGGTGTGCCGAGCAATCACCATGTGCACGAAACGCCAGCACTGATTCTGCCGAATCACGAACTACCTACCGCAGCTGAACTTGCCGCGAGTGAAGAAATTTCTGATTTGCTGGCAGAAGTTGTCAGCCCACAAGATTTGTCGACCACAAGCACTGCAGCAGAAGCAGAGGCCCAAAGCAAGCGTCAACGAGCACAGGGGCGTTCAACTTGGAGCCTAATTTTCAACTGGAACGGTTCGGGTGCATTGCTCACAGCGGCTTTTGTTGGTTACTGCTTTAGCTTGGTAGGAATTGGCATTGGCTCACTGGCAATTGGTGGATTGCTTGCTTTTATTTTGATTGGCGCAGGTTATGCACTTGCCGCATTAGCTGCCAGACGCGGACGTTCGGTGCAGCAGATGCTCGCACGAGCAATTTTTGGGGTCACTGGAAACATGATTCCGGCAGCAGTTTTGCTTCTCACCAAGGTTATTGCTTTGGCCGTTGTTTTCTTGATCGCAGCTGAAGCCGCAACAAAGCTAATTCCTCAGATTCCGGCTGCGCTGCACGCTGACTTCAGACTTTTCGGTTACCTGATTAGTCTTCCAATGGTGTTAATGGTTGCTATCGCTATAGCCGTTATTTCTTGGGCATTGACTTTGGCGACTGGTCGGGTTCTTGAAGTTTTGCGAATCTCACTTGCGGTAGTAAACGTATTGTTTATTTCTGCACTTGTGGCTCTGGGGGAGACCTTGGGTCACGGAGACTATCGTGCCGGATTCGCCATTTATGACCTTGCTCAATCGCTCACTGTTGCGAGTGCACTCATTGTGGTATTTGGGTTGCTCTGGAGCACTACTGCAGCAGATGAAAACCTCAACCTGCGCTCGAGCACCATCGCACCAAAACTCATTGCTGCTGGGCTTTTGAACTGGATTCTTGTTGGAGCAGCTGCTTTGGTCGCTGGCTTTATTTATCAGAGACTTGATGCCAGCCCAATTTACATGTTGCCACTGGGAGTCACTGTTGTGGTTGGTTCTCTGTTTGCCTTATCGGCA
>JBDLVP010000101.1:0-6041 GCA_039804705.1 Actinomycetota bacterium | reverse complement strand
TAACCTCCGAACCGCTAATTCGAACCAAACGCGGAGTTGGTTACATGTACGTGGCAAACAATCTAAAGAAATAGTCTTAGTTCGTGAACAAAAAACTAGCGACAGCCTGGGCGCGAATTTCACTTCGTACCAAGTTGACCACCATGTCGGTGGCACTTATTGGAGTGTTGCTGGTTGTATCGAGTGTTGGCACTATTTCACTACTTCGCACCTATCTGCAGCAAAACACCGACACCCTCCTTATCTCAACAGCCACAACGCTGTCGCACGAGAATCCGGTGACGTTAGAGGCACGCCTTGCCACTCGACAGGTGCTGCTCCCTCGCCTACCGAGCGATTACTACATCGCCTTTCTCGACACGGATGGCACGCTTTTGCTGGGACTAGTGTCTTCGGCAAACGCAAAACAGGATGTGCCCAACCTGAGCAATTTCAAACTTCCGGTGGTACTAACCACGCAAGGTCAGCCATTCGAGATTCCAGTTTCTGGGCGATCATCCGATGTTTCACTGGGTGATTGGCGAATGATTGCAATTCCCCTCGCCGGGCTAACGGGTTCGATAGTCGTCGCACTCCCAGACAGCGCCAATGCTGGATTGATGAGGCAGTATGGGCTAATTGGTACCGGCTTTGGGATTCTCCTCCTGATTGTGAGCGCATTTGCAATCTGGGTCACCATCAGTTCGGCTTTGCGACCCCTGCGTGAAGTGCAGCGAACTGCTGAGGCCGTGGCACTTGGTGACACCAGTCAACGATTAATTGAGCACAGCCCCAATACCGAGCTCGGCCGGCTGAGCACGTCGCTAAACACAATGCTTGCCAGCATCGACGGGGCAATGTCGTCGAGAAACAAAACACTCGACCAGATGCGTCGTTTCGTTGCTGATGCTAGCCACGAACTTCGCACCCCGCTTGTCAGCCTTCGCGGCTATGCCGAGCTCTATCGAATTGGAGCCCTCAAAGACAAAGCGGATGTCGCAGATGCGATGTCTCGCATCGAAAGTGAAGCAATTCGAATGAGCGAACTAGTTGAGAATCTTCTCGCCCTGGCCAGAATGGACGAAGCCACCCCACTTGCAAAGACTCAAACTAACTTAAACGAAATTGCCAAGGCTGCAATCGCTGACGCCAAGGTAAGTGCAAGTGGCATCACCTTTGAAATCACCGACCTAGCTGGCGACCAAAGCAACGATGAACGATTTGGATTAGTCGACCCATCCAGTTTCCGTCAGGTGCTAACCAATCTGCTTACCAACGCTGCTCGCTTCTCGCTGCCTGGTTCGAGCATCGAAGTGGTCATGGGTAATACCCCAACACACACGGTGCTCGAGGTGCGTGATCACGGCGAGGGCATTCCTTCGGCGTTGCGCAGTAAAGTATTTGAACGCTTCTATCGCGCAGACAACTCGAGAAACCGCGAGACCGGTGGCTCAGGGCTCGGTCTATCAATCGTGAAGACAATTGTCGAACGACACGGCGGAGCCATCATGGCTCTCGAGACCGAAGGCGGCGGAGCAACTTTTCGAGTGGAACTTCCGCTCAACTAACAGCTGCTTTTTCTCCACAGTTTTTGCAATTCCAAATTTTGCCTGGACCAACTCGAGCAACATTTATGCATGACCCAATTTCAAGTAGATAGCGAGCAAGTACTCGCAGCCAACGCGGCAATACAATCCAGCATCATTCGCGTGCAGAGCGAAATCGAAACTCTGCATGGTCAACTCACCGGCCTTCAGGACTCTTGGCGCGGACTCGCAGCCAATCAGTTTCAAGAACTTTCGGTGCGCTGGCACGGAACAGCTACTACTGTGCAGCAGCAACTCGGTGAACTCGGCAGAGCACTTGCCACCGCAGCACATCAATATGAAGAAATCGAACGAGCAAACCTTGGCTTGTTTACGGCTTAGAAGTTAAAACAAAGACGGGTCACCGAATTGGTGACCCGTTTTTTGTTTGAACCTTAGAAGTCCATTCCGCCCTGCTGAGGAGCTGCCTGAGAAGCCGGTTCTGGCTTGTCTGCAACTACCGCTTCGGTTGTTAGGAATAGACCAGCGATTGACGCTGCGTTCTGAAGTGCTGAACGCGTCACCTTTACTGGGTCGTTGATACCTGCAGCCATCATGTCTACATATTCGCCAGTGGCGGCGTTTAGACCGTGACCAACTGGAAGGTGTGCAACCTTCTCAGCAACAACGCCAGGCTCGAGACCTGCGTTTAGGGCAATCTGCTTTAGCGGAGCAGCAACTGCAACGCGAACAATGTTCGCACCCGTTGCCTCATCGCCAACAAGGGTTAGCTTCTCGAAAGCAACCTTGCTTGCCTGTAGTAGTGCAACACCACCACCGGCAACGATGCCTTCTTCAACCGCTGCCTTTGCGTTGCGAACTGCGTCTTCAATGCGGTGCTTGCGCTCTTTGAGTTCAACCTCAGTAGCAGCACCAGCCTTGATAACAGCCACACCACCGGCAAGCTTTGCCAAGCGCTCCTGTAGCTTCTCGCGGTCGTAGTCAGAGTCTGACTTCTCCATCTCGCGACGGATCTGCTCTACGCGACCGGTGATCTCCTCAGCCGAACCAGCACCCTCAACGATGGTGGTCTCATCTTTGGTGATGACCACCTTGCGAGCACGACCCAAAAGGTCGATGGTTGCGTTCTCTAGCTTGAGGCCAACTTCTTCAGCAATTACCTGACCACCGGTCAAGATTGCGATGTCCTGAAGCATTGCCTTGCGACGGTCTCCGAAGCCAGGTGCCTTCACAGCAACTGACTTGAAGATTCCGCGAATTTTGTTAACGATCAAAGTTGCAAGTGCTTCACCTTCGATGTCTTCAGCGATGATAAGCAATGGCTTACCGGTCTGCATTACCTTGTCTACGACAGGTAGCAGGTCCTTCATCATTGAGACCTTCGAGTTGGTGATCAATACGTAAGCGTCTTCAAGAACTGCTTCCTGACGCTCAGGGTCGGTCACCATGTAAGCAGAGATGTAACCCTTGTCAAAGCGCATACCTTCGGTGAGCTGTAGCTCGATACCGAAAGTGTTTGACTCTTCAACAGTGACAACACCTTCTTTTCCAACCTTGTCGATTGCTTCGGCGATTAGTGCACCGATCGCAGGGTCGCCAGCAGAGATCGAAGCGGTCGAAGCAATCTGCTCCTTCGACTTGATCGGCTGTGCGATGTTGTGGAGTTCTTCGATAACGGCAGCAACTGCCTTGTCGATTCCACGACGAAGTGTGATTGGGTCTGCACCAGCAGCAACGTTGCGCAAACCTTCGCGCACGAGTGCCTGAGCAAGAACTGTTGCGGTGGTGGTTCCGTCGCCGGCTACGTCGTCAGTCTTCTTAGCGACTTCCTTAACTAGCTCAGCACCGATGCGCTCGAAAGGATCTTCGAGTTCGATTTCTTTAGCAATCGAAACACCGTCGTTTGTGATGGTAGGTGCGCCCCACTTCTTTTCGAGGACAACGTTGCGTCCACGAGGGCCCAGGGTCACCTTGACGGTGTCGGCCAAGATGTTCAAGCCGCGCTCTAAGCCGCGGCGAGCTTCTTCATCAAAAGCGATAATTTTTGCCATGTTGGATTACTCCCGTAGTTCATGAATTGGCACTCGACATCTGCGAGTGCTAAGTCCAATTTTGGCACTCTTACGCCGAGAGTGCAAATGGCAGTTTAAATGCGAAAACCCCCGATTTCTCGGGGGTTTTCTAAAGCCGATGGTCGGCTAGATCAGTGCTTTAGATAAGGTTTACCTTGTCTGCCTGAGGACCCTTGTCGCCGTTCTTTACTTCGAACTCAACGCGCTGGTTTTCCTTTAGTTCCTTGTAGCCATCGCCCTGGATTGCTGAGAAGTGTACGAATACGTCCGCTCCGCCGTCCTGTGTGATGAATCCAAAACCCTTTTCAGAGTTGAACCACTTTACGGTTCCTTGTGCCATTACTTACTCCTGATGCTGTGTGACAGATTCGGAATTCCCGAACCAGAGTCGCACGTCAATGAAGCAAGTGCTACGTGTACTGCTACGACCATTACTAACCCTAGCGATAGAAGGCACTCCAGCAATAGCCCCAAAACTGGTATTTATTCTTTGTTATACAAGTGTGATTTACAGCGGGTCGAGTAATTAGTTACGGTCTGTGCCCAAAACGACGGTAATCGCGTCGGTAAATTCAGCAGAAATAGTCGCCTTGAGAACTACTTTTGCCGTGGACAGCTTCTTGGCAATCGCCTCGGCCAGCGCCTGATCTGTCGTTGAAGCGAAGTAAACCACTGAGTTATGCGCCTGTCCGCCGGAGGCCGGTGTGTAGTTTGCGGCGGCACCCACGTTGTAACCCGCGCTAGATAACATCTTGGCAACTGCAGTGGCATTGCCATCCCTCGAAGTGCCATCAAGCACCACAACCAGTGGCTCTAACTTTTCAACTACCGGCTGAGTGACAACCACCGAGTTGGCGTCAAAAAAGTTGAGGCTATCAATCGCCTTCAAACCGACAAAACCAACGATTGCGACAATCGCTGAATAAGCGGCAATCTTAAGAAACTCTAGAACGCGGTGTCTTGCAGTGCGGCGAATGCGGTGACGCCCGCCATGAATAGGTGCGGCGTCGAATTCATCCCTGGGGAATTTATCAGCCATCTGCACACTTCTTTCTACAGACCTAATATTAGTTTCATTCAGCCGAAGGATTCGCATGAACTACCAAGTGAATAAATCAGATGACCAGTGGCGCAATGAGCTCACGGACTTTGAGTACCACGTGCTTCGCGAAGCCGGCACCGAGCCAGCCTGGACTGGCGAACTTCTTGACGAAAAACGCATCGGCACTTTTTCCTGCAAGGGCTGCGGAGCTGAGTTGTTTACGAGCGAAACTAAATTTGATTCACATTGCGGTTGGCCAAGTTTCTACCAACCAAAGGAGGGCGACGCTGTCGAACTAATCGAGGATCGCTCACACGGAATGGTTCGCACCGAAGTTCGTTGCGCAAATTGCGGCGGGCACCTCGGCCACGTCTTCGAAGACGCCCCTCAGACGCCAACAGGTGACCGCTTCTGCATCAACTCAGTCAGCATCACCTTTAAGGAAAATTGAACTAGACCTTTACCTTCACAGTTAGCACCGAACCGCCGCCTATTGCCGGTTCCAAAGACCATCGAGTGCCGGCGAGCGAACTGTACAAAGCTGAACCTAGTCCCGCTCCGCCGCTTCTAGGGCCGGTTCCGTTGTCAGAGCAGACTAATTCGATGTTTCCAGATTTTGCCCTTACGCTTACCGCCACCCGCGACGCAAAGCCGTGACGAAGTGCATTGGTAATTGATTCATTTACTGCCTGAGTGAAGTCATGAATCATGTTTGGCCCAAGGTCCAATTTTTCGCAAGTTTCGTCAACTTCTATCTGAACCTCCAAGAGGCCAGTCCAAAGCCTTTCTATCGAACGAAGTTCATGGGTAAGTGAACCAGAACTACCGGAGCGGATGCCTTTTGGTGCTTCTTCGAGCAATTTGTCGACCGCCTCGAGTTCCTTACGCATTTCCATTTCGTTATTCGAGTTTTCCGCTTGCTCAAGACGCAATGCTGAAGCGAGTAATTGATTTTGAACGTGGCCATGAAGATACTGGGCCAGCTCACGATTGGCAATCTGAGCACTTAGTAATTCTTTATTTTTGCTTGCAGCATCTGCTCCAACAAGTTGAACGAGCTCGCGTTCAATCTCAAGATGGCTCCTAAATGCAGCCATGATTAAGGCGCCTGTAATTGTGAGCTCCAAGATCCAGGCACCATTTCCGATCATAGAAACCAAATACTCGTCGTTGAGCCTGATTGAGAGAATCATCATTGCTGCAGTGCCACCCAAATAAGCGGCGATCGATACTACAAACACTGTGTAAATTGACGCGATTACCACATTCTTGGGTGAAAAGATTCGCGCAAATGCAAAGCAGAAAATAATCGACAAAGAAACGATGAAGTCAAAAGTTAGCCCCGGCAGCAGTCCGTAGGGTGGCACAAAGGCGCCAATCGCAGTGATGAAATAAATCGGA
>JBDLVP010000100.1:0-4718 GCA_039804705.1 Actinomycetota bacterium | reverse complement strand
CAATTACAGTCTCAAACGAGCCAATAGCCGCGCTCAACTGAGCAATTGTGGTGAAAATCGCTTTATCAGCGGCTGTTGTAGCCGCGCGAATTTCATAGCCGTCTTTACGCGCGCTCGAGCCAGATGGTGTGTTAACTACTACATCAACTTCACCAGCGGTAATCAGGTCAACGATGTTCGGCCCAACAACACTTGAGTCGTCGGTCAACTTTGCAACTACAGTCGTCTTAATTCCGTGACGCTCAAGAATTGCGGCGGTTCCACTGGTGGCTAGAATTTCGTAGCCGAGCTGGTGCAGGCGACGAATCGGCAGCACAACGTGAGGCTTATCGCGGTCAGCAACTGAGATAAACACTCGCCCGCCTACAGGCAATGCAGAACCAGCAGCAGCCTGTGACTTGGCAAATGCCGTCGGAAAGTCAACGTCGATTCCCATTACCTCTCCGGTTGAACGCATTTCTGGACCAAGCAATGAATCAACGAAACGACCATCTTTTGTAGCAAAGCGCTTGAACGGCAAAACAGCCTCTTTCACAGCCACCGGCGAACCGGCTGGAATGTAAGTGCCGTCTTTCTCAGGAAGGTTACCGTCAGCAACGAGCTGTTTAATGCTTTGACCGACCATCACCAGGGCGGCAGCCTTAGCAAGAGTGATACCTAGGGCTTTAGACACGAAAGGAACGGTACGGGATGCGCGAGGATTTGCCTCTAGAACATAAAGAACGTCAGCAGCAAGTGCGTACTGAACATTCAGAAGGCCTCGAACACCGATTCCCTGAGCGATTTTGAGCGTTGCCTCGCGCACACGTTCGATTTGATTCTGACTCATAGTCACCGGTGGCAAAGTACAGCTCGAGTCTCCAGAGTGAATACCCGCCTCTTCAATGTGCTCCATAACACCACCAACATAGAGTGTTTCACCGTCGAATAGGGCATCGATGTCTATTTCGATTGCATCGTTCAAGAATCGGTCAACCAAAAGCGGGTGTCCTGGGCCAATCAGGGCGTGCTCCGCAATCCGGTCAAAGTAATCGCGAATACCGTGCTGGTCATAAACAATTTCCATGCCGCGACCACCAAGAACAAACGATGGGCGAACCAAAACCGGGTAACCGATTCGGTTAGCGATTTGCTCGGCTTCTCCCAGGTTAGTTGCGGTTCCGTTAGCTGGAGCCAAAAGATCTGCAGCATCAAGAATCTGCTGGAACTTGCCTCGCTCCTCAGCCAAGTCAATGGCCTCAGGGGTGGTTCCCAAAATTGGAATACCAGCAGCCTCTAGCCCCTTGGCGAGACCAAGTGCAGTCTGACCACCTAGTTGCACCACTGCGCCTACGAGTTCTCCGCTTTGCGACTCGGCGTGAATCACCTCGAGAACATCTTCGAGGGTAAGTGGCTCGAAATATAAACGATCAGAGGTGTCGTAGTCTGTCGATACGGTCTCTGGGTTGCAGTTAATCATGATGGTTTCGTAGCCAGCATCGCTGAGTGCAAATGAAGCGTGAACACACGAATAATCGAACTCGACGCCTTGACCAATTCGGTTAGGGCCAGAACCTAGAATCACAACTTTCTTACGACCTGAAGGAACCACTTCGGTCTCTTGCTCATAGGTGCTGTAGTGGTAAGGCGTAAGCGCAGGAAACTCGCCGGCACAGGTGTCTACAGTTTTGTAAACCGGGCGCAAACCTAGCGCGTGACGAATGCCGCGAACCTCAGCTTCAGAAATTCCTCGCAATTGAGCGATTTGAATGTCACTAAAACCGTGCTCTTTCGCCTCGAGAATTACGTCGCTATTCAACTCAGCCGCGGTAGCAATGAAGTCAGCAACCTCGTTTATCAAAATGATCTGGTCGATAAACCAAGGATCAATCTTGGTTGACTCGAAAACTTCTTCAGAAGTTGCTCCAGCGCGAAGCGCTTGCTGAACATTCACAATTCGACCGTCAGTTGGAGTCTTTATGATTTCAAGAAGTTCAGACTTGTTACGAGGTGCACCATCCCAGTGGAAAGAAGAGCCACGGCGCTCGAGTGAACGCAGTGCTTTTTGCAACGCCTGGCTGTAGTTACGACCAATTGCCATAGCTTCACCAACAGACTTCATGGTCGTAGTCAACGTGGTGTCTGCAGCCGGGAACTTCTCGAATGCGAAGCGTGGAACCTTAACAACAACGTAGTCAAGAGTTGGCTCGAACGACGCTGGGGTCACCTTGGTGATGTCGTTTGGAACTTCGTCAAGGGTGTAACCGATAGCAAGTTTCGCTGCCAGTTTGGCAATTGGAAAGCCAGTTGCCTTTGAAGCCAATGCAGACGAACGGCTAACGCGTGGGTTCATTTCAATCACGATCACACGGCCATTAGATGGATCGATGGCGAACTGAATGTTGCAGCCACCGGTGTCAACGCCAACGGCGCGAATGATTGCAATACCGATGTCACGCAGGTTTTGGTACTCACGGTCGGTCAAGGTTAGTGCCGGTGCCACAGTAATTGAATCACCGGTGTGCACGCCGACAGGGTCAACGTTCTCAATCGAACATACAACGACGGTGTTATCTGCCGTGTCGCGCATAAGCTCAAGTTCGTATTCTTTCCAACCCAAGATGCTCTCTTCGAGCAGCACCTCGGTTGTCGGGCTGGCCTGCAAGCCGGCACCACCAATGCGACGAAGATCTTCTTCGTTATAGGCAAAGCCTGAACCCAATCCACCCATCGTGAACGACGGGCGCACTACAACTGGGTAACCAAGAACTTCGGCACCTTCGAGTAGTTCATCGATGGTGTGAGCAATTACCGACCTAGCAACATCGGCACCAGCATCGAGCACCAACTGCTTGAAGATCTGACGGTCTTCGCCCTTTTTGATCGCGTCAACTTTTGCACCAATAAGTTCAACGTTGTATTTATCAAGGATGCCTAGTTCGTGCAGCGACATAGCTGCGTTTAGTGCGGTTTGGCCACCTAGAGTAGGCAGAATTGCATCTGGTTTTTCTTTGGCAATGATCGCCTCGATAACCTCTGGGGTAATCGGCTCAACGTAAGTAGCGTCTGCAAAATCTGGATCAGTCATAATCGTTGCCGGGTTTGAGTTGACCAAAATTACTCGAATGCCTTCGTCGCGCAAGACTCGGCAAGCCTGAGTTCCCGAGTAGTCAAATTCACAGGCCTGGCCAATAACAATTGGCCCAGATCCGATAACTAGAACAGATTTGATATCGTCGCGCTTTGGCATTAGTTTTCCTTCGAAGCTTTGATGGTCTCAACGAGACGATCGAAAAGGTAATTTGAATCGTGTGGGCCAGCGGCGGCCTCTGGGTGATATTGAACCGAGAAAGCACGAATGTCTTGACACTCAAGGCCCTCAACACAGTTATCGTTCAAGCTAATGTGGCTAACTTTGACCTTGCCGAATCCTGCAGGAGACTCAACTGCCTCACCGTTTTCACCGCCAGGCACTCGAACCGCGAATCCGTGGTTGTGGGCGGTTACTTCAACCTTGCCGGTGCTTCGATCAAGCACAGGCTGGTTGATGCCGCGATGGCCGAAAGCTAACTTATAGGTCTCGAAACCAAGTGCACGACCGAGAAGCTGGTTGCCGAAACAAATACCAAAGAACGGCACCTTGTGGCGAAGAATCACTTGAAGGACTTCTACTTGCCCCTTGCTCGCTTCAGGGTCTCCTGGGCCATTAGAGAAAAACACCGCGTCTGGGTGATTCTCGAGCAACGTGGTTGCATCGGTCTTAGCAGGGAAAACCGTGACTTCGAGACCTCGAGCATTCATGTGCTCAATGGTTGAGCGCTTGATACCTAAGTCAACAATTGCAACTCGACCTACAAAATCACCCTCATGTGCCGAGGTGTAAACCTCTTGAGTGCTTACGGTATCGCTTAGCGATAGCCCCTTCATTTGAGCTGCTGAAAGCACCTGTTCCAATTGCTTGTCGGTTGCTAAATCGGCCGCTGCACCTGAGAAGATCCCCCCACGCATGGCACCGGCATCACGCAAGTGGCGAGTTAGCGCGCGTGTATCGATGCCACGAATACCCACTACATCTGATGCCACTAGCTCAGCATCAAGACTCGACTCGCTTCTAAAGTTCGAAACAATGCGACTGGCATCACGAACCACGTATCCGGCAACCCAAATTCGAGATGATTCTTCATCGCGAGCGTTCATTCCAGTGTTGCCGATGTGCGGTGCAGTCTGAACTACGATTTGGCCAGCATATGAAGGGTCGGTAAGAGTCTCTTGGTATCCAGTCATGCCGGTAGCAAAAACTACCTCACCAAGAGTTACACCCTCCTTTCCGCACGACTTGCCTGTGAAGGTGCGTCCGTCTTCGAGAACCAGTACTGCTTTACTCACTTGATTGCCTCTTTCGCTGCGAGTGAATGAAATTTTTGAAAGATCATTTTTTGCTGTTGCCTTGTTGCTGCACGAATAAAAGTTGAGACTTGAATTTCGCCGTTGAGCCAATTGATGCGAATCAAACCATCGGCCTCAACACCCCTGTCAATTGCGTGATCTGCCAATTCAACCGAAATAATCGCTTTGGTCTCGATTGCCAAATCGGGTTCACCTTTACGCACCAATACGATGCCTGAATCGCCGCTAAAAACATCGCAGCGACCTCGGTTACCTAACCCGAATGCAACAATGCGCTTGAGAAGGTTTGATGAATACGAGGTTGCAACGTAGTGCGCCTGCTTCGCAAGAAG
>JBDLVP010000099.1:0-5642 GCA_039804705.1 Actinomycetota bacterium | reverse complement strand
ACGAACGCGTGGCTGGTTCCGTGAAAGCCATAACGGCGAATTCGGTATTTGTCTTGTAGCTCGGCGTCGATTGCATAGCGGTAAGAGCTGACCGGCATGGTTTGGTGAAAGGCGGTGTCGAACACAGCTACCTGAGGCAGCTCTGGATAGGCGGAAATTGCTGCCTTGATGCCGAGTGCGTTGCCTGGGTTGTGAAGCGGGGCCAACTCGCTGAGCTCTTCGATTTCGCCTAGAACTTCGGGGGTTACCAGTTTTGGCTCACCAAAGTTTGGCCCGCCGTGAACTACGCGGTGGCCAACAGCAATTGGTTTAGCGTCACCTAGTTGCTCGAGCATTTCGGCAAAGGCAAGTTTGTGATCGGTTACGCGTTCAATCAAACCTGATTTGGTTGCGGTTTGAGTTTCAAGGTCGATGAGTTGGTACTTGACCGAACTTGAGCCTGAGTTGACCACTAGTACTGGCTTCACTCTTGACCTGCCTGAATTGCTGTAATGGCAATGGTGTTCACAATGTCTTTAACTAATGCTCCGCGCGAAAGGTCATTCACCGGTTTATTTAGCCCCTGCAAAATTGGCCCAATGGCAACGGCGCCTGCAGTTCGCTGAACGGCCTTGTAAGTGTTGTTCCCAGTGTTGAGATCGGGGAACACAAAGACCGTTGCTTTGCCGGCAACATTAGACTTCGGCAACTTAGCTTTTGCTACAGCTGCGTCAACTGCTGCATCGTATTGAATCGGGCCATCGACCGAAAGTTGCGGCGCGCGTTGCTTCACGAGCTCGGTTGCTTCTCTTACCTTGTCGACTTCGGCCCCAGAACCTGAGGTTCCAGTTGAATAAGAAAGCATGGCAACTTTTGGCTCAATACCAAAGTTTGCAGCGGTTGCCGCCGATGAGATTGCAATGTCGGCAAGTTGCTCGGCGGTTGGTTCTGGAATCACCGCGCAGTCTCCGTAGACCAAAACTCGATCAGCCAGGGCCATCAAGAAGACGCTTGAAACTACCGAAACGCCAGGCTTAGTTCTAATGAACTCAAAGGCAGGCTTGATGGTGTGAGCGGTAGTGTTCACCGCGCCAGAAACCATTCCGTCAGCCAGACCTAGGTGAACCAGCATGGTTCCAAAGTACGAAGAATCTTTCATGATTTCGCCGGCTGCAGTTTCGGTCATTCCCTTGTGAGCCCGAAGCTTGGTGTATTCCTGCACAAATTTTTCGAAGTGCTCAGAGCCCTCGATGCTCATGATGGTGGCTTTCGAAAGATCAAGTTTGAGCTCGGCGGCTCTGGCCTGAATCTTCGTTGAATCTCCAAGCAAAATGATGTTTGCGATTTTGCTGGCAAGAACCTCGGCCGCTGCTTGCAAAATGCGGTCGTCTTCGCTTTCTGGCAAGACAATCGTTTTGTTTGCTGCCTGAGCGCGCTGGCTCAGCTGGTATTCAAAAAGTAGGGGAGTAATCACCGTTGGAGCAAAACCTTCGATGCGCTCGAGCAACACGGTTTGGTCAATGTTTTGCGCCACTAATTTGCGGGCGGTTTCGATTTTCTCTGGGCTACTGCCAGAGATTTGACCGCGGGTACCCATGATTTTCAACGTGGTGCTAAAGCTGTTGCCAGAGGTTTCAACCACCGGAACGCGAGGTTCGAGTCCGGTAATCAAGTCGCGAATTTGCTTCGGAATCTCAAACCCACCGTTTAGCACGATTCCGGCAAGTGTCGGAAAAGTCTTAGATGCATCGGCCATTAACAGGGTAAGCAAAACATCGGTTCTATCGGCTGGTAAAACCACAACCGCCGAATCAGTAATGCGCTGCAAAACATGCTCTGGGGTCATGGCTGCAACCACAAGGTCGAGCACCTCAGCCTTTAGCCCGCTCTGCTTGCCATAGATCAAATGACCATCAACCGCCTGCATCACCTGCTGCATGCTTGGCGCAAGCAAGTGCTTGTCTTCGGGAACTACCCAAACCGGAATGGCTGAACCAAACTCGGCGCCCACGGAACTTCGAATTTCATCGACTCGGGAGGCATCGGCTCGGTTGATAACCGCAGCAATAATCGAGGCATGCGTTGACTCAACCTGCTGGGTAATGACCTCGACCATTGAACGCAAATCTTCAGGGCTGCGAGCAGCTGCCTGACCAATGTTTTCAGAGGTTGAAACCAACTCACGCCCGTTGAAAACCAAAAGCATCGGAATAGCAAGAGTCGCCGCAGCGCGCGCGTTGAACTGAAACTCGCCAGGGCTTAGAACGTCGGTGTAGTCAGAGCCGATCACCACCACGGCATCTGATTGGACCTCAACTTTTTTGAACCCCTCAAGTATTTGCTCAAGAGCTAGTTCTGGCGATTCGTGAATCTGGTGATAGTTGACACCGGTGCAGTCTTCGATTGCAATTTTTGACTTGGATGCAGCGTGAAGCAACTCTAGAACTGGGTCAACGCCCTCGTGACTCGATGCAATCGCGCGAAATACGCCTACGTTTTGATGCTTGCTTTGCAGAGACTCAAGAACGCCAAGGGCTACCACCGATTTTGCTGTGTGCCCCTCGGCAGATGCCACGTAAACGCTGTGTTTCATGTTCTTAGGCTATAGGTAATTCAGGCACCAAAACTAAGGTCAGGCTTACTAGAAAAGACGCAATTGGGAATGCTTAGAATCAGCTATGGCAAACACAGTAGACCTTCGCAAAGAGAACCCAGAGCTTTACATAGGAAAGCCGATTTGGGCTGAAGTCAAAGTGCCTAAGCGCACGTTCATCGCCGTCTCAGGCAAAGGCTCGCCTCAGCAGGCAAGCTTCGGTGAGGCTATTCAGGCGCTTTACTCAGTTGCCTACACACTCAAATTCACTCGCAAAAAAGCTGGGCTCGATGACTTCAAGGTCATGCCACTTGAAGCGCTCTGGCAAATCGAAGAAGCCGAAACCATTGAAACTGCAGAATGGGTAGCGCTCATTCCGTTGCCTGACTTTGTAACTGAGGCAGAAATCAAAGCAACGGCCGAAGCCTCAAATGCTAAAAAGCCGAACCCTTCAATTGCCAAACTTGAACTAAAGACCTTGAGCGAAGGCCTCTGCTTGCAATACCTTCACGCTGGGCAATACTCGGCTGAGCCGCCAGTCATCGCGGATATGTTTGGCAATGTATTGCCTAGCCGCGGTTTCAAGCCAAACGGCTGGCACCACGAAATTTACCTGGGCGACCCGAACCGCACAGCGCCTGAAAAACTCAAGACTTTGCTGCGCATTCCGGTTGCAAAACTTTAGTTTCGCTTAGCCAAAACAGCTGCACCGGTTGCGGCCAGCAGAGCTGCAACAATCAGAGCTGGTTGCATTGTGGTGTGCATCCATAGTGCGCCAGCTAATAGCCCTGCTGCCAAAATCGAAAAACTCATTACAGCCTGAAACCAACCCTGGGCTTTGCCACGAATCTCTGCAGGCGCTTGACGGGAAATCCAAGTTTTTCCAACACCGTCGGTGAGTGCTGGGAACAGGCCGTAAATGCCAATCGCGATAACTGCCAATGGCGCATTGTTAGTCACCCCGAGCGTGAAATAGGCAGCAGCAAAAACAGTGAGGCCAATTGCGTATAGCTTGGCTGGCGAAAACCTATCAGCCAGTTTGCCAGCTGGGTAAGAAGCAGCAGCTGCAACCAAGTTGTAGAGCACATAAGAAAGAACCATTGCAGTTGCCGTGAAGCCAATGTCGTGAAGTCGAAGCAATAGCAATGCGTCGGGAATGTTACTCAAACCAATAACGCCAAGCAGGGCAATGTTCTTTTTGAGAGAGCTTGGCAGGGGTAGAGGGCTTGAAAAAGCGCCTTTCACTTTGACCTTTGTTCTCGGCATTCGATCTTTCACGAAGAAAGTCAATAAGCCCGAAAGCGCTGCCGGAATCAAGGCCCAAACCGCAACTGCTCGCACGTCGTTGTTCAAAAGCGCCAGTCCAGCCAGTGCCAACAACGGCCCAATCACAGCGCCGATGGTGTCGCTCATTCGGTGAAAGCCAAATGCTTTACCCAGGTGTTCGTCGTCAATGCCGTTTCCGAGAAGCACATCGCGCGGAGCCGAACGTAAACCCTTGCCAAGTCGGTCAGTTACTCGGCCAACTAGCACTCCACCCCAGGTGCTAGAGGTAACCACAAGTGCCTTACCAATGGCGGCAACCGAGTAGCCAGCCACAACAAAAGGCTTGCGGCCCAGGCGGTCTGAGGCTTTGCCGCTGAACAATTTGGTGAGCCCCGCGGTTGCTTCGGCTAAGCCTTCAATGAGCCCAAGTGCGATTGGCGCGGCACCGATGACGGAAGTGATCAGCAGCGGCAGCAGCGGGTAAAGCAGTTCGCTCGCGGCGTCTTGCGTTAGTGAAACAAGTGAGAGCACCAACAGGTTTCTGGTGAGCCACTTGCTGCCGATTTGGTTAGCGATACTGACCCTTAACTACAAAGTAGGTGCCGCGAATTTCACCTGCAAGCTTCGACTTCTGTCTCGCAAATTTGAATTTAGACACAAGTTCTTCTGGAACGCTCATGCCCATTGAAAGCTTGAAACCAACCGCACGCTTGCCGCCCTCGGCAAGTTCGTAGAGCACGTTTACCGACAAACCGCTCTCATAGAAAACGTAGGTCCAGCGAATGCCCTCGACTTGAAACTCGGTGGCTTCAAGTGGCTTTGACGCAATAACAATGTCGCGTTCGCTGAGAACCTGGTTCACGTAGTCAATTAGCTCAGGCACTTCGCTGGCAGGTTGCACGGTGAATACGTGGTCGTACTTGTTTTTGAAATAACGCGCCTCATTGGCTCGAAGCCCTGCAAGTGCCTCAACCATAGGCGATGACTCAAGGCCAACGGTCGAAACTTTTACAAAATCAACTGCGTAAGACATAACTCTCAATTCTTAAAGCTTTAGGTTTCGATAGTAACTCTTGGCACTTAGCAACTAGATTGAAAATGCAACACTGTTACAAAACGACTGCGGTATAGACCGAGTCGTTTGGGAAAGCCAAGACACGGGAGTCGAAATGGCCAAAGTAGTTCGAGATCAAGAAACCCAAATCAAGCGTTTGCGCGTTTACAACATTGTTGCTGGTGCCGCTCACCTAGCCCAAGCAATCGCAATGTTGGTAATTATCGCCGCGTTGAAAGCTCAGGCCGAATTTGGGGTCACCGCCGACTACATGGCTGGCCCTCCTGGGTCTCCAATTCCGCCAGAGCGCGTAAGCCTGTTCTCGGTCAACATGGGTTACGGCCTAGTTGGCTTTTTGGGTCTAAGTGCGCTGTTCCACTTTGCAGTAGCAAGCCCTTACTTCTTCAACCGCTATAAGGCTGGCTTGCTAGCAAACCACAACTACTTCAGATGGACTGAATACTCGTTGAGCGCTTCCATCATGATTTTCTTGATTGCTCAGCTCACCGGTGTGACCGACATCAACGCCTTGTTCTCAATCTTTGCCCTCAACGCGGCAATGATTTTGTTCGGTGCGCTTCAAGAGAAATACGAAAAGCCAGGCAGCAAGAAAATGCTTCCGTTCATTTTCGGTTCAATGGTCGGAATCGTTCCTTGGATCAGCGTCTTTTTGATGGTGATTCAGCCTGGCTCAACCGATGATGCAAAAACCCCAGGCTTCGTAATTGGAATCATGGTTTCGATCTTCAT
>JBDLVP010000098.1:0-5631 GCA_039804705.1 Actinomycetota bacterium | reverse complement strand
ATCGACTACCTTCAGGCAACTCTGAAATGAGCATGGCCGAGCAGGTTCGAACCGAACTTGGGCTTCTGAAACTTGATGTCACCGAGCATGTGATTGAGCTTTATCGGCCGATGCTCGATGCCATGGGTGTGGTTAGCGCAGCAGAGTTGGTTGGGCTTCGAGGCAAGACCGAGGTTTTGATTGCCGGGGTTCGCGTGGCAACGCAAACTCCGCCAATGCGCTCGGGCAAACGCGTGGTTTTTATCAGCTTGGATGATGGCACGGGCTGTTCGGACTCAACGTTTTTCGAAGAAGCTCAAGGTCGGTGCAGTTCGGTTTTGTTCAACACCAGGCTGGTGTTGATTGCAGGAAAGACTCGCCGAACTGGCGTGCGCGGAGTATCGGTTGAAGCCTCGAATGCTTGGGATCTGAAGGAGCTTTGGGCCAAGTGGCAAAAAGAAAACAAACTAACTGCGTAATCTCAGATTTCAGGCGTAGCATGAAAATACCTAGAAAAAGGAGGTGCAATATGTGCAACAACACATCATGCAAAATGGGCGATGGCTGCCAGTGCGGCTCAAGCTGCGGTTGCGGCAAATAGCCCTTTAAACAAATAGACCCCCGAGTAATTCGGGGGTCTATTTGTTTAAAGCTCTAAAGCGACTGAAGATCGTAAGCGAATGCACGAACGTGCTCACCCACAATGTTGTGACCACCAGGGTGAACTAAAAGTTTGACCTTTGCACCCAAACGCTCAAACTCGGAAATTAGCGCGGTGGTCTGAGCTTCTGGAGCATAAGGATCTTGGGCACCATTGGCGATGAAAATGTGCTTACCGGCAAGGCTCAACTTGGAATAAGAAGGTTCTTTGAAGCTCTTGGTAGTTCCGAAGGCAAACAACCCCTTGAACTGACTTGAGTGACGAAGCAATAGTGCGCCACCAGCGGTAGCGCCGTTTGAGAAACCAGCAATCCAGACATTGTTGGCGTCGAAACCATAATGCTCAGCTGCAGCGGCTACGAAGCCCGAAAGATCATCTACACTGGCGCGAATGCCGTCTTCATCGAAGTCGCCGTTTTCAAAACGCAAGAAGTAACGAGCCATGCCGCCAGAAACCACTAGACCTCGTGGGGAAAGCATATTTGCAGTTGGGTCGAGCAATTTACCAAGCCCAAGCAAGTCCCGCTCGTTTGCTCCGGTGCCATGCAACAGCAAAATAGTTCGACTCGTTGCCGAGTTTTCACTTGGCTGCCAAACGTGTGGGCGGTCGATCGAAGATGCAACGTTGCGATCAACTTGGTAGTAACGCAAGTTCTTAGCCATTAGGCAACCTGGAACGAACGCTTGGCAAGACCCATGAAGTAGCCATCGATTACTGTGTCGGCTGGAGTTTCTGGGTCAAGAGAAGCACCCATAGTCACAAAGAGTGGGGTGAAGTGCTCAACTGTTGGGTGTGCGTAGGGCAAGCCAGGTGCGAGTGACTTGTAGTTGAGCAAAGACTCAACATCGCCTTTGGCGAGTGCCTCTTTTGCCCAAAGATCGAACTCCTTAGACCAACCAGGAGCTGCCGCGGTTGGAGTCCAGTCGCGAAGGTATGGCAAGCCATGTGTCATAAAGCCAGAACCGATGACCATTACGCCTTCGTCTCGAAGCGAACGTAAACGGCGCCCGATTTCCATAAGCTTCACTGGGTCTTGAGTTGGCATTGAAAGCTGAATTACTGGAATGTCTGCATCTGGGTACATCGCGCGAAGTGGAACCCAGGCACCATGATCAAGCCCGCGGTTTGGGTTGTAATGAAGAGGCTCGTTTGCTGGCATTACCTTGGCTACTAAGTCAGCCAAGATGCTGGCGTCAGGGGTTTCATATTTCATGTTGTAAAACTTGGGTGCGAAACCACCAAAGTCATATATCAACGGAGTATTAGCCGCAGAAGATGAAATTGTTATTGGTGCGCTCTCCCAGTGAGCCGAAACAATCAGAATGGCCTTTGGTTTCGGCATGTTCTTGCTCCACTCTGCCAACTCGCTCATCCAAAGCTCATCGTCAAGCAGCATTGGGGCTCCGTGCGATAAGTAAATCGCAGGCATTGTGGTCATTTGAACTCCTCAAGTTGATAGATACAGAATAGCAAACTTGGTTGAATGTTCAACTATTCCCGATATGATAATTTCATGGCACAAACAAAGTTGGTGAAACCAGAATGGCTCGAGCGCAATGAGCTCGAGAACTGGTTATCTTTAGTGACCCTAATGAACTTGCTTTCGACATCGCTCGACGCCCAGCTCAATAAAGACTCCGGCATTAGCCACTTTGACTACATGATTTTGTCGCTACTAGGTCAAAATGACGACCGCACAATGCGTCTAAGTGAAATTGCTCATCGAACCGCTGGTTCAATTTCTCGCGTTTCACACGCAATTACCAAACTCGAGAAGCAGAATTGGGTGGAGCGCAGGCCTTGCCCACAAGATGCAAGGGCAACAAACGCTTATTTGACCCGTGAAGGCTTTGCAGCGTGGCTAGCTTCGGCGCCAAAGCATCTAGAACTTGTGAAATCACTGATGTTCGACTCATTGAGCGCCCAAGAACGTGAAACGCTAAAAGTGCTTGCACAAAAGCTCAGCGCAAAACTTGACCCAACTGGTCAAGCCGAACTATTGAGCTAGTGCTTGAAACTCGGCAACAATGCTCTCGGTTGCCGAGCACCCAACCCTGTTGGCGCCGGCTTCAACAAGATCAACTAGGTGATCGAGGGTTTTTACTCCCCCAGATGCCTTCACGCCCAATCGACTTCCGACTTTTTCTCTCATCAACTTGATGTCGGCAACCGTTGCACCGCTCGCTGCGAAACCAGTAGACGTTTTTACAAAATGGGCACCCGCGTTTTCAGACAACGAACAAGCTGTAGCGATTTGTTCGCGGCTCAAATAACAAGTCTCAAAAATCACTTTGACAGTGGCTGTATCGCAGGCAGCAGAAACAACCTGAGCAATATCGTCTTGAACCATGGCCAGCTTGTCATCTAGCAAGGCAGAAATATTCAGAACCATATCAAGTTCAGTTGCTCCGTTGGCAATGGCATCTAGAGCCTCTGCAACCTTGGCTTTTGTGGTTGTTGTGCCGTGCGGAAAGCCAATCACCGTTGCAACGGCCACTTCGCTTGAGGCAAGAAGTCTGGCGGCTAGTGCAACATCCATAGGTCTAATACATAGCGCTGCAGTTTTAAGTTTCAAAGCAGTAATAGCCGCAATTTCAATCTCGGCCTGTGACGAAATTGGTTTCAATACCGAATGGTCAATAACCGATGTAACTTGTTCAAGGCTCATGCCACGATAGATCATGAATTCAGTCTAGGTTTGAAACATGAAAATCACCGTGCAGGTCAAGCCAGGGTCAAAGAAAGGCCCTCTGGTTGAAGCTGCAGCCGATGGTTCTCTGATTGTATTTTTGAAAGAACGAGCTGTAGAAGGCGCTGCTAACGAAGGCTTGATTGGCGTTGTTGCCGAGCACTTTCAGGTTCGAAAGCGCGATGTTGTGATTGAAAGCGGCTTCACCTCAAGAATTAAAAGAATTTCAGTAGACAAATAGAAAGAGTCAGAATGCGAATTGCCATGGCTAGCGACCACGCCGGACGAACCCTCAAAGAAGAGATCAAGGAACTTCTGCAAAAAGAAGGTCACGAGATCATTGACTTTGGAACAGACTCAGACGATCCAGCCGACTTACCAGACTTCGTTTACCCGGCGACGCTTGCAGTAGCTCGCGGTGAAGCAGATCGCGGAATCTTTGTAGACGGAGTTGGCTATGGTTCAGCGATGATTGCAAATAAAGTCAATGGCATTTACGCAGCAGTTTGCCAGGACCCACTTTGTGCCGAACTTGCCCGTTCGCACTCAAACACAAACGTTTTGTGCCTAGGTGGCAAGATCATCGGCTCAGTTCTAGCCCTTGAGATTGTTCGCGTCTGGATGCGCACCAATTGGTTGGGAACCGAAGAGCCCAAGTATGCCCGTCGTGTTCAAAAAGTTGTAGACATCAACAACGCGAACCTCAAAGGTTTGGGCAGTTAAAAAGAAAAACCCCGCCTAAACGGAGTTTCTTTTGTGGACCTGACGGGATTTGAACCCGTGACCCCCTGCATGCCATGCAGGTGCGCTACCAGCTGCGCCACAGGCCCAGATGCTGCCGAAGCAACCTGTTTAGTTTACACAAAAACTGGCGGGCTATGCCACATCGAGAGCGATGACCGGACAGTCTTTCCAAAGACGCTCAATTGAGTAGTACAAGCGGTCTTCTTCGTGCATTACGTGGCAAATAACATCGCCAAAGTCGAGCAGAATCCATCGGCCGTTGGCCTTACCTTCAATGTGAGCAGGCTTCAACCCTGCCTCGTGCATCTTGACTTCAATTTCGTCAGCAATTGCCGCAACCAAACGCTCGTTGTTTGCCGAAACCAATAAAAAGATATCGGTTAGCGCAGGATGGTCTGAAAGGTCAATTGCGACCAAGTTTTCACCCTGCTTGTCTAGTGCTGCTTGGGCAGCAATGTGAGCAAGTTTGATGGCGTTAGCAGAAGCAGTCATGGCGTCTCGTTTCTAATTGAAGTAGCCGAGCAAGTATGCAGCAAGCACACCGACCCCTACTGTGATCATGATTAGAGCAGATGCCAGAACCATATAAAGCGAACCCATGCCCTTGCGAAGCTTAGACGGGAACACTCGAGTTTTAGATTTTTCGCGCAAGCGACGAGCCGGAATTGGCTCGATAGAGGTAATGCCCTGCATGAGCGATTCGGCACGTAGGCCTTCATCAGCCTTTTGCGCCTCAACAATTACCTGAATCGGCCCGGTAATCGGGCGAACCTCTTCTGGCTGAGCATCTTCGGCCTTTACAACCTCAATTGCTCCAGTCTTGATAACGATATTTGAATTTGGCACTGAAATAACGTTGTCGTTCAAGTTTGGAATAGTTGGCAAGATGATTGTCGCGGTGTCTGTCGAAACTTCGCGAGTGATGATCTGAGTTGGAATCGTGCCAGGGTTGGCATCATCAGTGAAAACCGAGTTAGCTGGTGGTACTTGCGTGCCAGTCTGACTTGATGCCGCCTGAGCATTCGCCTCAGTAATCGCGGCCGATGCATCTGCAGCTGCAGTTTCACGCTGAATTTCAAAGTCTTCAATGGCAGTTTGCGCGTCGAAAGCTACAACTGGCTCGAGAACGGGTAAAGCGGCCGAGTGAGCTGGCTCAGGAATTTGAACTGCCTGAACACTTGAGATTTGCGCGGCCCGAAGAATTTCTTGAATAGCTAATTCGCGGTCTCGTAGTTCGATTGAATCATCTGGGTTCGGGTTTTGTGCCTGCGCAGCGATTTCCCGCTCGCGCAGTTGGCGCCGAGTCAAGAATTCTTCAGTCATGGTTCCCTAGATATAAGCCGTTGCTTGAAATATACCCTGCCACCGCTTTTGGCACTAAATCATTAGCGTTGTGGCCGGCTTCAATTTTCTGGCGAATCTCTGTTGAAGAAAGATTAAGGGCATCGATTTCGAGAACCTTGACCGACCCTTTTGGCCAATTCGGAAGTTCAGCAGCGAACCCAGGTCGAGTCACCACGATGAACTTTGCCAGGCCTGCCAACTGTTCGCTATCACG
>JBDLVP010000097.1:0-5584 GCA_039804705.1 Actinomycetota bacterium | reverse complement strand
GACCACCTAGGTGACGCTGTACTCGCTGAAAACGTTGAAATAATCGTTGAAGATGAAGCTAACTTGACCGTGGTTTCTATTCAGGACTGGAATCAGGGCTCGGTTCACACCAGCGCAATTTATGCAAAGCTCGGTCGAAACTCTTACCTGAAGCACATTGTGGTAACTCTCGGTGGTTCTGTGGTGCGCGTGACTCCATCTGCAACGTTCACTGGGCCTGGAGCCGAAGTGAACCTATTTGGGCTGTACTACGCAGACGCAAAGCAACACTTGGAGCACCGACTTTTTGTCGATCACGCTGTGCCAAACTGCAAGTCTCGGGTTACCTATAAAGGCGCGCTACAGGGTGAAAAGGCTCACACTATTTGGGTGGGTGACGTTCTGATTCGCGCTGCCGCAGAAGGCACCGATACCTATGAGCTAAATCGCAACCTTTTGCTTACCGATGGAGCTCGAGCTGATTCGGTTCCGAACCTAGAAATCGAAACCGGCCAAATCGAAGGTGCCGGTCACGCAAGTGCGAGTGGGCGCTTTGACGACGAACAGCTGTTTTACCTTCAGGCTAGAGGAGTATCGGAACATGAGGCTCGCAGACTAGTAGTTCGCGGATTCCTAAACGAAATCATTCAGCAAATCGGAATCGAAACAGTTCAAGAACGACTAAATGAAGCGATTGAAGTAGAACTGACTAGGAGCAAGGCCTAATGGCTATCAAAATCTGCGCCATAGAAGACATTCCTAAAGGTAAGACCATTCGCGTGAAAGTAGGCGATATCGCCGTGGCTATCGTGCGCACGCCAAGCGGCGATGTGAAAGCCATTAATGACCTTTGCTCTCATGGTGAAATCTCACTTAGCGAAGGCTTTGTTGATGACACCACTATCGAGTGCTGGGCCCACGGCGCAAAGTTTGACTTGGAAACCGGCAACGCGCTAACTTTGCCGGCTTTTGAGCCAGTTCCGGTTTACCCAATCATCATCGAAAACGATGAGATCTACCTCGACTACGACCTAGAAGGCTAATCATGTCAGTTTTAGAAATTAAGAACCTACACGTAAGCGTTGAAACCGACCAGGGAACCAAAGAGATCCTTAAGGGCGTCGACTTAGTAATCAAGTCTGGTGAAACTCACGCAATTATGGGCCCTAACGGCTCTGGCAAGTCAACCCTGGCTTACTCAATCGCTGGCCATCCGAAATACACGGTTACCGAAGGTGAGATTTTACTTGATGGCGAGAACGTTCTGGAAATGAGCGTTGACGAGCGATCTCGAGCCGGCTTATTCCTTGCCATGCAATACCCGGTTGAAATTCCTGGCGTTAGCGTGAGCAACTTCTTGCGCACTGCAAAAACCGCTATCGATGGCAAAGCGCCTGCGCTTCGAGACTGGATCAAAGAAGTTAGAACTAGCATGGACGCGCTAAAAATGGATAAATCTTTCAGCGAACGTAATGTTAACGAAGGCTTCTCGGGTGGCGAAAAGAAGCGACACGAGATTCTTCAGCTTGAGCTTCTGAAGCCTAAATTCGCGATTCTTGATGAAACCGATTCTGGTCTAGACGTTGACGCGCTGAAGATTGTTTCGGAGGGCGTAAACCGCGCTAAGGCAGAAACCGGTTCTGGCGTGCTTTTGATTACGCACTACACCCGCATTTTGAAGTACATCAAACCAGACTTCGTTCACGTATTTGTGGCTGGCAAGGTTGCCGAAGAAGGTGGCCCAGAGTTGGCTGACCAACTTGAGGCCGAGGGTTACGACAAGTATGTCTCAGCAAGCGCCTGAACCAGTAGAACTAGAGCCAGCGAAGTTTGACCAAGTTGTCGAGGCTCTAAAAGATGTTATTGACCCCGAAATCGGCGTAAACATTTACGACCTTGGCCTAATTTATGGGTTGCAAAAATCACCGGATGACGGCTCACTTCTCATCAACATGACGCTAACTTCAGCTGGCTGCCCTCTCACAGACGTTATAGAGGAGCAAACAGCAGACGCTCTTGATGGCGTTGTAGAAGCTTTTAGAATCAACTGGGTCTGGATGCCACCTTGGGGTCCTGAGAAAATCACCGAAGACGGCAAAGAGCAAATGCGTGCCATCGGTTTTTCGATTTAGAAGTTTGCTCAAAAAAAATAGCCTCCCGATTGGGAGGCTATTTTTATTTGAAAGTTTTTACTTCTGCAACTTACTAATAAGTGCCCAAGCTGACGGAAGCAATCCAGCTGCAATAACGGCCTTAGCGGCGTCCCAAAGTAGGAATGGGTAAAGACCCCAAGCCAAAGCTTTGCTGAAATCACCTTGCGCTGCAACAATTGCCAACACTGGTACGCCTACTGCATAAATTGCGAGTGATCCAACGACGTACGAAACAAACATCTTCAAAACGTTTGAGCTGAATTTACGCTCTGCCAAGAAGCCAACCAAAGCGCTTGCGATGATGAAACCGAAGAGGTACCCACCAGTAGCACCAAAAAGGGCTGCTGAGCCAACAGCGTGGCTTCCGTCGGCGTTTGGTGCGAACACAGGAAGTCCAACGAAACCGAGGACTGCATAGAGCGCCATTGAGAGTGCACCGCGTATTGAACCAAGTGATGAACCGATAAGTAGTACGGCGAGAGTCTGGAAAGTAAATGGAACCGGGTTTGCCGGTATTGAAAGCTGAGCAGCGGCAGCAGTCAGTGCTGTACCAGCAAGCACCAAAACCACGTCGGCAGTAAGGCTAGAAGGAACAATTCGGTCAACAATTGTTGGGCGAACAGCAAGGGTGAGTGACATTTAGACTCCAAAGATCAAAATACTTCTTAAACTCGATTGTAAACTAGGGCTTTTGCAGTTACTTCTAACTCAAGCAAAAAATCTTCACAATCTTCTGGAGTCAATTTGATTAACGTGCGCGACCTCGACATCACTATTGGTGCACGCACGCTAATGACCGAGGTTAACTTCAGAGTCGACAAGGGTGACAAAATTGGCCTCGTTGGTCGAAACGGTGCTGGAAAGACCACACTTACCAAAATCCTCGCGGGCGATGGTCAGCCATCAGCCGGAAGCGTCGAAACCTCAGGTGAGATCGGCTACTTGCCGCAAGATCCGCGCACCGGAGATCCTGAAGAACTGGCGCGCACTCGAATTCTTAATGCCAGGGGACTAGGTAGCATCCTAGAAAAAATGAACCGTGCTTCAGAAGACATGGGCTCGGTTGATGAGGCAGTTTACGAAAATGCAATGAGGGTCTATTCACGCGCTGAAGAAGAGTTCACTGCCGCCGGTGGTTATGCCGCCGAGGCCGAGGCAGCTTCGATTGCCTCAAACCTAGGCCTCAAAGAGCAAATTTTATCTCAACCGCTAAAGACCCTGTCTGGTGGTCAACGACGTCGTATTGAACTCGCACGAATCTTGTTTTCTGATGCAGAAACAATGCTTCTCGACGAACCAACTAACCACCTTGATGCAGACAGCGTGGTTTGGTTGCGTGAATTCCTGAAGAGCTATCAGGGCGGTCTGATCGTCATCAGCCACGATGTTGAACTTGTAGAAGAGACAGTGAACCGCGTTTTCTACCTAGACGCTAATCGCCAATGCATTGACATTTACAACATGGGCTGGCGTCATTATCAGAAGCAACGCGAAGTTGATGAAGAACGTCGAAAGCGTGAACGATCAATTGCTGAAAAGAAAGCCTCAACTTTGCAACTGCAGGCCGCCAAATTCGGCGCAAAGGCGAGTAAGGCTGTTGCCGCGAAGCAAATGGTTCGCCGTGCCGAAGGGCTACTTGCAGGCCTTGACGATGTGCGCCAGGTGGAACGCGTTGCGAAGATCAAGTTCCCTGATCCAGCTCCTTGCGGCAGAACACCACTTATGGCTTCGAACCTCAGCAAAAGCTACGGCTCACTCGAGATTTTTACAGCAGTTGACCTTGCTATCGATAAGGGCAGCAAAGTAGTGATCATCGGACTAAACGGTGCCGGCAAGACCACTTTGCTTCGAATGCTTGCAGGCATCGATAAGCCAGACACTGGGCAAATTGAGCCAGGCCATGGTCTTAAAATCGGCTACTTCGCCCAGGAACACGAAACTCTTGATGTCTCAAAAACTATCCTTGAGAACATGCAACGCTCTGCACCTCAGCTGGGGGAAACCGATGCTCGAAAAGTGCTGGGATCATTCCTTTTTTCGGGCGACGATGTAAATAAACCCGCGGCGGTGTTGTCGGGCGGTGAAAAAACCAGATTGGCTTTAGCCTCGCTTGTGGTTTCGTCAGCAAACGTGCTGCTGCTAGACGAACCAACCAACAACCTTGACCCTGCTAGCCGTGAAGAGATTCTGAACGCACTCGCGTCTTTTACCGGTGCCGTTGTTTTGGTTTCACACGACGTTGGAGCTGTTGAGGCGTTGAACCCTGAACGAGTCTTGATTTTGCCCGATGGTGTTGAAGATCACTGGAACCAGGGTTACGCCGACCTAATTGCGCTGAGTTAGTTCATCTTCAAAAGCTTCGTCAACATCTGCGCGGCTGTGTCGCTTAGCAGGTTTGATCATTAGCCCTTTACGAACTTTGTTTGCTACAACTTCTTTGCGTATTGCCCAACCCAAAGCGGCAAAAGCAAGAAGTGCAAAGATAACCCACTGAAATGCGTAACTCAGGTGATTTCCTTCATCAGCAGTAGGCGCATCCAGGTGCTTTGGAATCGACATAGCTTCATCGTTTTCAGTGTCTAGCTGTAAGTAAAAGCCCTTGAAGAACGAGTTTGTTTCTAGATTTAGTTTCTTGCCCGCCATCGCGGCGCTGGAGTGCGAAATCTGGCCAATAGGTGCAGAATCTATTTTGTTTGGGCTGTTTAGTCGCAGCCTTCCAACAAGAGCGATCTGACCTTTAGGCAGTGCTGGAACAAGATCTGGCTCATCTTGACTATTTCCTGTTGAAAGCCAACCACGATTAATAAATACAACTTGCGAGCTCTTGATTTGGAATGCTGCGAACTGTTCAAAACCCGGTTGCCCATTTAGCGGTTGATTGCGCACCAACAGCGTCGAACCTGCAACATAGCGTCCCGATAAAGCAAATGGAAGATACTCACTTGTGCGATTCACGTGTTTGGGAAGGTCATTGGTAACAATTGGCACGGCGTTGTAGTTTTTGCTAACAAGCGCAATTTCGGCTTTGACTTCAGCCAGCCGAGCCAGTTGCCACTGCGATAAGAGCCAACATGCAACTGCAAAAATTGAGGCTAAAGCAAACCAAACCAGCCAGCGCCTAAGGCTAACATTTCGGCTGCTACCAGCGTTCGAACCCACCTTTTAGTTACCTAACGCCTCGATGCCAAGCAGAAAACCACGCGAATCTAAATACTCAGACAGAAATTGCTTGTGGGATTCACAAGACAACCAAATTTTAACTCTTTCAGGGGCGTGAATTTTCGGATTGCGCCAGAGTACTTTGAATTCCGCTAGTTCAACACAACCTGACCGAGAACATTTGGTCGTGGGCATCTAAGGTTTCTTCGCGCTTCTAAAGTCATCTGCAGTTACCGACAGTGCGGGGGCCACAGCGCGATTTACTTCTTGAAGCTTTTTCGAAGAACCTTTTG
>JBDLVP010000096.1:0-9169 GCA_039804705.1 Actinomycetota bacterium | reverse complement strand
CAACCGCAGATGCCACCGAATAACTCAAACCTTTTTGTTCGTAGAACCAAGTCAGTTCCCTAAGTTCGCCCTCTGGGTTGTCTTTTAGTTCTTTGCGTTCTTTTGCAAGGGCCGCAATTTCGGAGTCTTTCTGCGCTGATACCGAAGTATATTCGCCACCAGCCATTGAGAATGCGCCAGCAGCGAGGGCTGCTACGCCAGTGAGCAGAATTGCTGGAGTGTTAGTTGGGTCTGCTCCGGCAACACCAATCACAATGCCCGAGATAGATGCAACACCATCATTGGCACCCAGAACACCGGCGCGCAACCAGTTGAGCTTTGCGGCCATTTCATTTTTTTGAAATTCTTCATTTGCAATGATTTTTTCTTCGATCGCAACTTCAGTGGGCTTTTTTTCGTTCGACATGCTCCAATCAAACGCCATTGACTGCAGTTTCGCTAGCAAGGCAAACCTAAGCGTTTTGGTTAGACTTGAAAAAAGTTTGAAAAACGGAGCTATTTTTGTCTGATTCAGTGGTGCAAATTTCGGTTGATTCGGTGGCAACTTCAGTTGCCCAGGGCGCTGATGGTTTCGCGTTATTCCAAAGCCGCACCATTGTTGCTATGCGTGTCAATGGTGAGTTGCGCGACTTGGCTCACAAGGTACAAGACGGTGACTCCGTTGAATCTGTTGAAATGTCTTCGGCTGACGGTCTGAACATTTTGCGCCACAGCGCTGCACACGTGCTGGCGCAGGCAGTTCAAAACATCAACCCTGAAGCCAAATTGGGCATTGGCCCTCCGATTACCGATGGCTTTTACTACGACTTTGACGTAGAGAATCCTTTCACCCCTGAAGACCTTCGCGCACTTGAAAAAGAAATGGATCGCATCATTCGCTCCGGTCAGCGATTCATGCGTCGGGTGACAGATGAAGATTCTGCAAGTGTTCAACTTTCTCGTGAGCCATACAAACTCGAACTTATTGGCCTCAAGGGGGCAGAGCTGGGCGAGGGTTCGGCTGAAGTTGGCGGCAGTGAACTCACCATTTATGACAACGTTGACCCACAATCTGGCGAGACTGTATGGTTCGACCTGTGCCGCGGCCCCCACTTGCCGAACACCCGCATGGTAGGAAATGGCTTCGCCCTCACTAGAGTTGCCGCCGCTTATTGGCGAGGAAACGAAAAGAACAAGCAGTTACAGCGTATTTACGGAACCGCCTGGCCTAGCAAAGATGAACTTCGTGCCTATAGAGAACGCATGGAAGAAGCAGCCAAGCGCGACCACCGCAAGCTTGGTGCCGAGCTTGATTTATTCTCTTTCCCAGAAGAGATTGGATCGGGTCTTGCCGTATTCCACCCAAAGGGTGGAATCATGCGCAAAGTCATGGAAGATTACTCACGCCAGCAGCACGAATCGGCCGGCTACGACTTCGTTTATAGCCCGCACATCACTAAGTCGAATCTTTTCGAAATCAGCGGTCACCTTGGTTGGTATGCAGACGGCATGTTTCCGCCGATGCGCATGGATGAAGAACTCGATGAGTTAGGAAATGTGAAAAAGCAGGGCCAGGATTACTACCTGAAGCCAATGAACTGCCCGTTCCACATTTTGATTTTCAAGTCACAGGCTCGTTCTTATCGTGATCTTCCGCTTCGAATGTTCGAGTTTGGGTCGGTCTATCGCTATGAAAAGTCGGGAGTGCTGCACGGTCTAACTCGCGTTCGCGGCATGACTCAAGACGACGCTCACTTGTTCGTAACCCCGGAAAACATGGAGTCAGAACTAACTAACGTTTTGAACTTCGTTTTGAACTTGCTGCGCGACTACGGGCTGGATGATTTTTACCTCGAGCTTTCAACTCGTGAAGAGGGCAATCCAAAGTTTGTCGGTGCCGATGAGATTTGGAACACTGCGACTGCAACCTTGCAGAAAGTTGCTACTGAATCTGGTCTTGAACTCGTTCCTGATCCAGGCGGCGCCGCTTTCTATGGACCAAAAATCTCAGTTCAGGCACGCGATGCAATCGGCCGCACCTGGCAGATGTCGACGATTCAGCTTGACTTCAATCTGCCAGAACGATTTGAACTCGAATACACGGCGCCGGATGGATCGAAGCAGCGCCCAGTGATGATTCACCGTGCCCTTTTTGGTTCAGTGGAGCGATTCTTTGGTGTTCTCACCGAACACTATGCCGGGCACTTCCCGCCTTGGATTGCTCTGATTCAGGTAGTTGGCATTCCAGTAGCTGACGAGTTCTCGGATTACTTACATTCAATTGCTGAAACCTTGCGCAAACAAGGTGTTCGAATCACCGTTGATGATTCAGATGAGCGTATGCAGAAGAAGATTCGAAATCACACGCTTGCCAAGGTTCCATTCCAGTTGATTGCTGGCGGTCAAGACCGTGACAGCAACGCGGTTTCATTTAGATACCGTGATGGCCGCCAAGAAAACGGTGTTCCTCTTGAAGAGGCGATTGAACGAATCTTGACAGCTATTAGAGATAAAGCTCAGGTCTAAATTTTGAACGAGGAATTTGAGGCAACGCCCGGTTGGTTGCAAGCTGGCGTTCCAGATGAATTCCAAAGGCTCTGGACACCCCATCGTCTGGTCTACATTCTCAACGGACAACAGCCACCAGAGCATGAGTGCCCCTTTTGCCGTGGTCCAGAAATGGGCGACGAGCAATCGCTGATTGTTTACCGCGGAAAACACGCCTATGCGCTTCTAAATCTTTTTCCTTACAACTCAGGTCACTTGTTGATTTGCCCGTATCGCCACGTTTCTACCTACGATCAGGCCACCACCGAAGAAGTTGCCGAGATTGCCCTGCTTACACAGCAAGCGATGACGGTTTTGAAGAAAGTTTCGGGAGCTCACGGTTTCAATATTGGAATGAATCAAGGTGAGGTTGCCGGCGCGGGAATTGCCGAGCACCTTCATCAGCATATAGTTCCGCGTTGGAAAAATGAGGCTAATTTCTTTCCGATCATTGCTAAGACCAAGGCTTTGCCGAGGCTTCTGGGCGAGGTTCGTTCCGATGTGGCCAAGGCCTGGAGTGAATTGGCCGAGGGCAAGTAAGTTACGGAATTTTTCGGTAATTTTCTAAGTCAACTTTGGTCCCGATAGAATTGTTCTCATGACTCAAACCAAACCAACCACCGGTTCATCACTCGTTAAACGCGGCTTGGCAGAAATGCTTAAGGGCGGCGTAATCATGGACGTCGTAACTGTCGAGCAGGCCAAGATTGCTGAAGATGCCGGCGCAGTTGCTGTTATGGCTCTAGAGCGAGTGCCTGCTGACATTCGCGCGCAGGGCGGCGTTTCTCGCATGAGCGACCCTGACATGATCGATGGAATCATCAACGCTGTTTCGATTCCAGTCATGGCGAAGGCTCGTATTGGCCACTTCGTTGAGGCTCAGATTTTGCAGGCTCTGAAGGTTGACTACATTGACGAGTCTGAGGTTTTGAGCCCAGCTGACTATGTGAACCACATTGACAAGTGGAAGTTTGATGTTCCATTCGTTTGTGGCGCTACTAACTTGGGTGAGGCACTTCGTCGCATCACCGAAGGTGCAGCAATGATCCGCTCTAAGGGTGAGGCTGGAACCGGCGATGTTTCAGAGGCCACCAAGCACATTCGCACCATTAGTGCTGAAATTCGTGCATTGGCTGCCAAAACCGAAGATGAGCTTTTCGTCGCAGCAAAAGAACTTCAGGCTCCATACGAGTTGGTTCGCGAAGTTGCAACTACCGGAAAACTTCCTGTTGTGATGTTCGTTGCCGGCGGTGTTGCAACCCCAGCAGACGCTGCCATGATGATGCAGCTTGGCGCTGACGGTGTATTCGTTGGTTCTGGAATCTTCAAATCAGGTAATCCAGTTGAACGTGCCAAGGCAATCGTCAAGGCGACCACTTTTTACAACGATGCAGACGTATTGGCTCGGGTCAGCCGCGGTCTTGGCGAAGCAATGGTTGGAATCAACGTTGCCGACCTGCCTGCGCCTCACCGTTTGGCCGAGCGCGGCTGGTAGTTTCTCTTGGGTTTACCCATTGGAGTTTTAGCTCTACAAGGTGATGTGCGCGAGCATGCCGCAGCGCTTATAGCTATTGGCGAAGAGCCAAAATTGGTAAAAACACTTGCAGATCTAAATTCTGTCTCTGGATTGATTTTGCCTGGGGGAGAATCGACCACAATTCAGAAATTGGCCGGTATTTTTGGCCTTTTTGAACCGATTTGCGACAAGATTCAAGCAGGTCTTCCGGTGTTCGGAACCTGTGCTGGTTTGATTTTGCTAGCTGATGAAATTACCGATGGCATTGTTGGGCAGAAGACTTTCGGCGGACTAGACGTCACGGTGCGTAGAAACGCCTTCGGGCATCAAGCCGACTCTTTCGAAGTAGACCTTGAATTTTCTGGAGTCGAAGGTCTAGTGCACGCTGCCTTTATTCGCGCGCCACTCATCGAAGCAGTAGGTCCGAAGGCAAACGTTCTGGCTTCGCTTTCAGATGGTCGAGTAGTTGGCGTTCAGCAGCAAAATCTTCTCGGTATTTCGTTTCATCCAGAAGTTACTAACGAGCATCGAATTCACGAGCTTTTCGCCAAAATTGTGCGAGTAAACTAGTGAAATAACTAACCAGTCCTTTTCGTAGGAGCACTATGTCTGGCCATTCCAAGTGGGCAACTACCAAACACAAAAAAGCAGCTATCGATGCAAAACGTGCCAAGTTGTTTGCAAAGCTCATCAAGAACATTGAAGTTGCAGCTCGATTGGGCGGCCCTGATATCGATGGCAACCCAACTCTTTACGATGCAATTCAAAAGGGTCGCAAAAGTTCACTCCCTAGCGACAATATTGACCGCGCGGTAAAACGCGGTGCTGGCCTAGGTGCCGACGCAATTGAGTACATGAATATCATGTATGAATGCCGCGGCCCAGCTGGAACCGCATTGCTTATTGAATGTCTTACCGACAACAAAAACCGTGCTGCTGCCGAGGTGCGTCTTGCAGTTACTAAGAATCACGGTTCAATGGCTGACCCAGGAAGCGTTTCGTATTTGTTTAGCCGCAAGGGGGTAATCGTCGTGGCTAAAACCAATGGCCTCACCGAAGATCGAATTCTTGAATTGGTTCTTGAGCACGGTGCTGAAGATGTGCAAGACCGTGACGACTCTTTCGTTATTACGACTGAAGCGTCATCGATGGTTGCCGCCCGTGCGGCCCTTCAGGCTGCATCGATTGACTACGAGAGCGCAGAAGCTGAGTTCGTTTCGTCGATGATGGTTGAAGTTGATCTTGAAAACGCTCGCAAATCTTTGAAGCTAATTGACGCTCTTGAAGACCTCGACGACGTTCAGAACGTTTACACGAACCTAGACATGTCTGACGAAGTTGCTGCAGCGCTAGACGAAGACTAATTGTCGCTGTGCCGACGCGAATTCTTGGCATCGACCCAGGTCTCACCAGGTGTGGGTTCGGGGCGATTGAGTTAGGCGTCGGCCGAAATGTGGCTCTGATCGATGTCGGCGTTTTTCGCAGTTCACCATCCGCAGAGTTATCTGTACGTATTGGCACATTGGCAGATGAAATCGAATCCCTGATTCATAGTGTCAAGCCTGATGTTTTGGCTCTCGAGCGAGTTTTTGCTCAAGCGAACTTACGTTCGGTGATGGGAACTGCTCAAATCAGTGGTGTAGTGCTAGCTCTTGCTCACAAGCACGGGCTACCTATCGCACTTCATACCCCATCAGAGGTTAAAGCAGCAGTTACCGGAAACGGTCGAGCTAACAAAGACCAAGTAGGCCAAATGGTGACTCGTATTTTGGGTTTATCAGAAATGCCGAAACCCGCTGACGCGGCAGACGCGTTGGCCATTGCAATATGTAATGCCTGGCGAGGCCTTCCAAGCCCAAGCGATAAAAACAGCACTTTGACGGCCGCTCAAAAAAGCTGGCACGCTGCAATCGCGGCATCCAAGAGCAAACCCTAAGGCTCGTTAGGCTTGAGAGCATGATTGCATCTTTACGCGGGGAAGTGCTTGCCAACAGCGGCCAGGCACTAATCGTTGATGTATCTGGGGTCGGCTACCAAGTTTTCGTAACAGCTGAGACTGCGCGTAAGGTAACCGCCGGTGATTCAGTGTTTCTATACACGGCGCTAATTGTTCGCGAGGACGCATTCACTATTTTTGGCTTTTTAGACAATCAAGAACTTGAGATTTTTGATCTTCTGCGTTCGGTTAGCGGTGTTGGACCAAAGTCGGCACTTGGCGTTCTATCGGAAATGACTCCCGATCAAGTTGGCATTGCTGTCAAGTCTGAAAACGACGCGGCCTTCAAAGCTGTCACTGGTATTGGTCCAAAAACCGCGAAGTTGATCGTGGTCACTTTGACTGGCAAACTCAATAGTTTTGGCTTAGGTGCCACTTCAGCAAGGGTTAAAACTGTTCTGAATCTCGATTCTGTAGTTGAGGCATTGAAAGGCCTCGGATGGGCAGAGCGACAGGCCGCTGAGGCTGTGCAAGCCGCAGCAAGTTCACTTGGCGATTCTGCTACTGCCGACTCCTTGTTACGCAATGCCCTGAGCAGGCTCGGTGCGAGTAAGGTCACCAACTCGTGAGCGAATTTACTGAAGCGAATGCCAGTGAGGCTGAATTGGCGTTTGAAGCAGCGCTCAGACCTAAAAATCTAGGCGAATTTGTTGGACAAGAAAAAGTTCGAAATCAACTATCTCTGTTGCTTGAAGCTGCAAAGATTCAGAATCGAAGCGCTGATCACGTTTTGTTAGCTGGCCCACCGGGACTCGGCAAAACCACCTTGGCAATGATTGTTGCTCACGAAGCGGGCGCGCCTCTTCGCATGACTTCAGGGCCGACTCTGCAGCATGCCGGTGACTTGGCTGCTGTTCTCTCGTCATTGCAACCCGGTGAGGTTCTCTTCATCGACGAGATTCACAGAATGAATAAGGCTGCTGAAGAAATGCTTTATCTCGCCATGGAAGACTTCAGGGTCGATGTCATGGTTGGCAAAGGCCCGGGGGCAACCTCTATTCCACTCGAAATCGCACCATTCACTTTGGTGGGGGCAACCACTCGTTCTGGTTTACTGCCTAACCCCCTCAGAGATCGATTCGGTTTTACAGCCAATCTCGAGTTCTACAGCAATGAAGAACTCGCAGAAGTTATTTCAAGAGCTGCCGCTCGGCTCGCCTTACAGATTTCGAGCGACGCACTCGGCGAAATCGCTAAGCGAAGTCGTGGCACTCCGCGAATCGCAAATCGCCTACTTAGGCGCGTACGCGATTTTGCGCTGGTCGGCGGGCACGAACAAATCGCTTTGCCGCAGGCTCAAGCGGCTCTCGCGCTTTACGAGGTTGATTCTCTTGGGCTGGATCGCCTCGATCGCGCAATTCTCAGTTCTTTAGCCGAACGTTTCGCAGGTCGGGCCGTGGGGCTAAACACTCTCGCAATGGCAGTTGGCGAAGAACCAGACACAATCGAAGCTGTGGTTGAACCGTTTCTGATCCGACTTGGTTTGATCGCTAGAACACCACGCGGACGAACCGCCACAGCAGCTGCCTACCGCCATCTTGGGCTTCAAACAGCAACCCTAGACTTATAATCAACTAGGCGTTATTGCGCACTTTTTAGAAGGAATTTACTCTCATGGATCCAATCAACCTCATCTTGATCGCTTTGCTTTTGGCAATGTTCGGCTTCTCATTTTTCAACAACAAGAAGCGCAAAGCTTCTCAAGAGATTCTTGAGTCGAACATCAAAGCTGGTGCAGTAGTAGTTCTAATCAGCGGAATTCTTGGAACCGTTGAGGAAGTCAATGGCGCAAGCGTTTTGGTTCGCACCGGTTCGAGCACCATCGAGGTAGCTCGCGGTTCAATTCGGTCGGCTGTGCCTGGTGCGGCAAAGCCTGCAGCAGCCAAGCCTGCAGCTGCTAAGTCTGCTGCCAAGCCAGCTGCTAAGAAGCCTGCAGTTAAAAAGCCAGCAAAGTAACTCTCAGCTATTCAACTGGCAGCGTAATCGAATAACTAACTGATCTTTAGGGAACATCGTGGCACTTTCTGGAATTGCTAAAGCAGCGCGCAAGCGCCTAATTTGGCTGGGCACCTCAATGGCTGTATTCGCAGCTCTAATCGGTTTGGGCGTTGCCTTTCCAGGTACTGACGGCCGAATTGCTTCGTTTGTTCCTGAGCTAGCTCTTGATCTTCAAGGTGGTACTCAAATCATCTTGACGCCACAGCTTGAAAAAGGCGGTTCGGTTTCACAGGAGCAACTTCAGCAGGCTGTCGCAATTATTCGACAACGTGTTGATGGAACCGGTGTGAGCGAGTCTCAAATCAACACTCAAGGCAACAACATCGTGGTTTCAATTCCTGGAAAGCCAGATGACAACACACTGAAGTTGATTCAAAGCAGCGCCAAGTTGCAGTTCCGCCCAGTTCTTACAGCCTCACAGAGCGCAACTGCATCTGTGGGTAAGGCGGGAACCTCTGCTTCTGCCACTCCAGCTCCGTTGACACCAACTGGCGCTCCAATGGCAACCAGCGGCGCCACCCCGACCGATGGCAGTGACTTGAACTATGTCACTCCTGCAGTGCAGGCTGCTTTCGAAAACCTCGACTGCTCAAAGCAGTTCCGCGAACCAGGTCAAGTTGATGACCCAAAGCTCGCAATTGTCACCTGTGACAAGACTTTGACCACCCGCTACATTCTTGGCCCAGTTGAAGTGGAAGGTGCCAACATCTCTACGGCAAGCGCTGGAACTGCAACCACCTCAACGGGTGCTTCTACTGGACAGTGGATTGTTGACCTAGCTTTTGATGCAACCGGTACTGCAAACTTCAGCTCAACTACCAAGCGATTGTTTACTTTGGGTGCACCAAGAAATCAGTTCGCCGTAACCCTTGATGGTTATGTCTTGACTGCACCGACGGTGCAGGCAGTAATTACCAATGGTCGCGCTCAGATTTCAGGAAACTTCGACGCAAAGTCTTCTAAGTCTTTGGCAGATCAGTTGAAGTATGGCTCTTTACCACTTGGTTTCAACGTTCAGAGCCAAGAAAACATTTCTGCGACTCTGGGTAGTTCGCAACTAGCTGGCGGATTGCTGGCAGGTGCCATTGGCCTGTTGCTCGTTATCATTTACTCGATTTTCCAGTACCGCGGTC
>JBDLVP010000095.1:0-2950 GCA_039804705.1 Actinomycetota bacterium | reverse complement strand
TGAGAAAGTTTGGCTAGCTGAACCACCCACGGTTTGAGTTGGGCTGTCTTGGCTTATGAACTCAGGGTTTGCTGACTCAAGAGCCTCAAGCTCGTGCATGAGGTTGTCGTATTCGGCGTCGCTCACTAAAACGGTGTTGCCCTCGTAATAGGCTCGGCGATGCTTTTCGATTTGCTCGATAAGTTGATCAATACGCGCTTTTGCGCCTTGTTTGATCAAATCACTCATTGGTCAAGCCTATGAGTTACTTGCGACAGATGTCTCAATTGGCACGGCACTAACAGTGCGGTCAATTGTGGTCTGACCTAGAACTCGAGTGCCCGCATAAATCACTGCGGTTTGGCCTGGGGCAACACCGAGCAGTGGCTCGTGAAGTTGCACGCAAAGCTCTTGGCCATCTGGGCCAGCTTGGATGCGCGCCCGAGCGGGCAGCGCCTCACCATGAGCGCGAACCTGAACTAGAACTTCGAACCATTCGTTGGCGTTTTCGACTTCGCGACCGCACCAGGTGAATCTGGTTCCTGCTAGTTCGCTAACGGCCAGAGCTTCTTGCGGGCCGACCACAACGGTGTTGGTTTTAGGAGAAATTGAAAGCACATAGCGAGGCTTGCCGTCAGCGGCAGGGCGGCCTAGGTGAAGGCCTTTGCGCTGGCCAATGGTGTAACCGAGGGTGCCATCGTGTTCGCCAAGAATGTTTCCAGCGCGATCAACAATGTTGCCAGGGTCGGCTTTGCCGGCTTTTTCGTTAAGCCAGTCTTGGGTGTCACCTTCTGGAATAAAGCAAATGTCGTAGCTGTCTGGCTTATTGGCAACGCTCAATCCGCGAGCTTCTGCCTCTGCACGAATGTCGGCTTTTGAAGCGCTGGCGCCAATTGGGAACATGGCGTGCTTTAGCTGCTCCTCGGTTAGAACACCTAGAACGTAGCTCTGGTCTTTGGCTAAAGCTGGGCTGCGGTGAAGTTCAAGGTGACCGTTTACATCAATCAGTTCGGCGTAGTGACCGGTAGCAACTGCATCGAAACCAAGCGCCAAAGCTTTTTCTAGCAGAGCTGCAAACTTGATCTTCTCGTTGCAACGCATGCAAGGGTTTGGCGTTCTGCCAGCTTGGTATTCGGCAATGAAGTCGTCAACTACGTCTGACTTGAATCGCTCAGAGAAATCCCAAACGTAATAAGGAATGCCGAGCACATTGGCGGCTCGCTGTGCATCCATGCTGTCTTCAATGGTGCAGCAACCGCGTGAACCAGTTCGAAGGGTCGCAGAGTTGCGCGAAAGCGCTAGGTGAACGCCGACGACCTCGTGGCCGGCTTCGACTGCGCGTGCGGCAGCTACAGCAGAGTCAACTCCGCCGCTCATGGCTGCTAAAACTTTCATTGCTTCAATTGTCAGGCATTAACCCGCGTGGGTAAAACCAGCTTTTCGAGCCGATTCAACTGCGCGAGGCAAAACTTCTAGAAATGCCTCAACATCGCTGAGTCTTGAGTTGTAGCCAAACGTGATTCGCACGCCTCCTGATGCGTGTTCTTCGTCGTAGCCCATGGCTAGCAAAACGTGTGAGGCGCTGGTTACGCCAGCGGTGCAGGCTGAACCATTGCTCACTGCTACCCCGGCTGAATCCATTACGTAGAGCAGTGAGTCACCTGCGCAGCCTTCAAAAACAACGTGAACATTGTTAGGTGATCGGCTTTCCAGCGAACCAGTTACCGAACCTTTAAGTTCTGGGTGTTTGTTCAGAAAATCAATGATCGCCCGCTTCATGACCGACCACTCGTTGAGCATTGGAACCAGTTCGCGAACCGACATAGTTGATGCTCGCGCAAAAGCTAGTGCACCAGCAGCGTTCATAGTTCCGGCGCGAATTGCTCGCTCTTGCCCACCACCGTGTTGCAGGCTTTCGATTTTTGTGTCGCGGCTAACGATTAACGCGCCAACTCCAACCGGGGAGCCAACTTTGTGACCGGTGATCGACATGGCTGCAAGACCTGAGGCTGCAAAGGTAATCGGAATGTGCCCAAGAGCTGCAACGGCATCGGAGTGAACCGGAATTTGGTATGGCTTAGCGATTTTAGTGATGCCAGGAATATCGGTTATGACGCCAGTTTCATTATTGACCCACATCAAAGTAATAAGTGCGACTTTTTCGTGGTTTTCGGCAAGATAGTTGCTTAGCCAAGCTTTATCGACAAGGCCATCGCGGCCAACCGGAACCCAAACAGCTTGTGCACCTTGGTTTAGTTCAAGCCATTCGATGGTGTCGATAACGGCGTGGTGTTCGGTTAGCGCCGAAATTATCACGTTGCGGCCAGCTTCTTGTTTGCGGCGCTGCCAGAACAAACCCTTGATCGCAAGGTTGTCGGCTTCGGTTCCACCTGAGGTGAAAATTACTTCGCTTCGGTTGGCAACCACTGCTCGAGCAATTTCTTCGCGCGCCTCTTCGACTACCTGTCGGCCTGACTGACCGAAGGTGTGAACTGATGAAGGGTTTCCGATTCGAGCCAATTCTTGAGCATAAAGTTCGATAACCTCGGGGCGAACCGGGGTCGTCGCAGCATGGTCAAGGTATACGGGCACCCTTCAAGACTAGGAAACGTAACCCACACCTAACAAATCGGAAATGAAACAAAAGGTAGTCTTTAGAGAATGTCTATCGGTATTGCAAGCAGCGAATTGGTAAACCCAAACCGCATGGGAGTGACGTTCTCCCACGGTGTGGGCACTGTTCGCGTTTACTCGGCGAGCGCTACTTCCCTTCAGTGCTGCATTCTTGACGATGAAAACCCGCGTGAGGTTGTCAAGGCAATTGACCTAGTTCGAGGCGAGAACGACATTTGGCAGGCTGAGTCAAGCGACTTGGTACCTGGCGTGAAATATGCCCTTCGAGTTGATGGACCAGTTGGCCCGATTCACGCGTTCAACTCAAGCCTGAACCTGATTGACCCTTATGCAAAGG
>JBDLVP010000094.1:0-3811 GCA_039804705.1 Actinomycetota bacterium | reverse complement strand
GGGCACCATTCCAATAAAAGAAATAGCAAATCGATTACCGTAGCGGGATCCGGTCTTGATCTGAGCGGTACCGGTCTTGCCACCAACGCGATATCCAGGAATCTTTGCGGTCTTACCGATTCCACCACTCAAAACCACATTCTCGAGCATGTCAACGGTTGACCTCGCCGCCTTCGGAGACATCACCTTGACTGGGGCTGGCACGGTAGAAGGAACCAACTTTCCGCTCGCGTCTTTGCAACCTTCAACCAGAATCGGCGAAAGTCGGGTGCCTTTGTTGGCGATGGTTTGGTAAATCATGGCGGTTTGAATCGGGGTTACCGACATTGCCTGACCAAACATTTCAGTAAGTTGGCTGAGTTTGTCGGTCTGATCTGGTGAGTGCAAAATTCCCGAGCCTTCTCCGGTGAAATTCACGCCAGTTCGAGCCCCGAGACCGAATTTCTTGTAGTACTCGTAGCGGGTTTGCGCTGAAACCTTTGAGCCGAGTTGCACAATTCCAGTGTTCGACGATTCAGCCAAGACTCCGGTGAGGGTAAGTTTTTCGTTTCCGTGAAGGTGCGAGTCTTGAATGCTCTCAGTGCCATGCAAAACTTTCAGGTTGTAAGGAGCCATAACCTGAGTCAGCGGATCAGCCTTGCCTTGGTCTAAAAGCGTTGCCGCAGTGACGGTTTTTAGAGTTGAACCAGGTTCAAAAGTTTCTTGGAAAATTCGAGCTCCACGATCGGCAGCATCAGCTTTCCAATAAACGTTTGGGTCTACGGTTGGCGCCTCTGCTGCAGCCAGAATTTTGCCGGTTGCAGCCTCGATAACTACCGCGCTGCCCCACTCGGCTTTTTCTTTCTTGACGTACTTGGTCATGACCTGCTGTGCGTAGTACTGCAAGTCAGAATTGATAGTAAGCACCAGGTCTTGACCTGGTTTGGCAGCCTTTGTGGTCTGCGTGCTCGCCGGAATCTTGATGCCGTCAACACCTTTTTCGTAAACCTCTTTGCCGTCTTGACCTGCAAGGCATGAGTTCATGGTGATTTCAAGCCCTTCAAGTGCTTGCCCATCTTTACCGACGAACCCAAGCAGATTGCCTGCCACTGCTCCATTTGGATAAATGCGGTGCGGAATCGGATCTGAAAACACCCATGGAATATCAAGGGCTTTGACTGCCCGATAGGTAGCTGGGTCAACGGCTTTTTTTAGGTTGGCATAGCGAGACTTGCCCAGCATCTTGGTGGCGATTTCTGACTCATCAACTTTTAGTACACCCGAAAGCTCAGTTTTAGCTTGCTCGACTGATATTTCTGTGTCTTGACCGTTTAGCTTGCGGCCAAACGGACCAACGATTGAAGGGTCGATGTTGATGTCGTAGTAGTAAACGGTCTCGGCGAGAATATTGCCAGCGCTATCGAGAATTCGACCGCGAATCGCAGGAACCACGTTCGTAACTGATCTTTTATCGAAAGAAACTTTATTTAGGGCCGGCGCGTCTACTAATTGATATCGAATCAGCTGAGTTAAAAAAATCGCAATAAGCAGCAACAGAATTGAGAAAAACCGCTTTATCCTTATGCCCCCAATAGAAGGCGCCTGGTTCCGCATTTGCCTGCCTCAGAAGTACTAGTGGGTTGGTGATGCTGGAATTCCACCACTTGACGAAACTACTTCAGTTTTTGTTGAATTCTGGGTTGCGACATCAACTTTCCCAGCAACGGAACTTGCCGTACTGGTCACCTTTGACGCGGTTTTTGCGTCGGCAATTGCCTGCTTCAAGTCTGATTTTTTGGTCTCAACAATGAGCTGAGAATTTGGAACCAGGTTCTTGCTGATTCGAAGTTTGCTGCCGGCCAAAGCAGCCTTAGGTTTTCCCGAAACTTTTTGGTTTTCAACGTCGAGAAAAACTGGGTTAGCGTTTGCGATCATGCCAAGGGCTTGTGCCGCATTTGAAAGATTCTGAGGTGAGCTAAGCGAGTCAACCTGAGAACCAAGAATGGCGGTGCTCTGAGCGAGGTTCTTTTGCTCGTGTTGCAACTTAGAGATTTCGTAAACGCCTTGACCAGTTGCAATGTTCAAAAAAAGCCCAACCAGTGCAATAGCTAGGCCACCACCGGCAATTGTCGCCATCACCATTGATGCTGGTGACTTACGAGCCCTGGGCGAGACCAAATCAAGTGCGAACTGGCGAACGCTCGGGCGAGACTGCTGAAACTTCAAAACGCTCATACTGGAACTCGAATCTTTTCTGCTGCTCTCATGCGCACCGATGCGGCACGAGGGTTACGGGCAATTTCGGTCTCGGTCGCAGCCTCTGCGCCTTTTACGACCAACTTCAAAGTCGGTGCATGCTCTGGCAGCTCAATTGGCAAATCAAGCGGTGCCGATGAATTAGCTGCTGCTTGAATTGCCTGCTTTACGATTCGGTCTTCAAGCGAGTGGTAAGAAAGCACCAACAGTCGACCGCCTAGTTTCAATGCGCCGATGGCAGCCGGAATTGTGCGTTCCAAAACGCTCAACTCTTGGTTGACTTCAATTCTTAGAGCCTGAAAAACACGCTTGGATGGATGCCCAGTCGACTTACCTGGAATAAACGGAATCACCTTGGCGATCAATGAAGTTAGCTGAGTGCTGGTCACAAATGGCTTGGCTTTGCGAGCTGCCACTACTTCACGAGCGACAGCCTTGGCATATCGTTCTTCGCCGTAGTCTCGGAAAATTCTCGTTAGGTCATGTTCGTCATATGTGTTCAACACATCTGCAGCGGTTAACCCAACTGTTGAATCCATTCGCATATCCAAAGGAGCGTCATAGCTGTAGGCAAATCCGCGGTCGGCTTCATCAAGCTGCATTGATGAAACTCCAAGGTCAAGCAAAATCGCGTCAACCGAGTCAATGCCTAGCTCGTCTAGAACTTCAGGAATTTCGTCGTACACAGCGTGAACCAGGTGAATTCTGTCGGCAAAACGCTCTAGGCGTTCGCCGGCAAGTTCTAGGGCTGCTGGGTCTCGGTCGATGCCGATCAGAGTGAGATTCTCAAAGCGCTCAAGAAACGCCTCGCTGTGGCCCGCAAGGCCAAGTGTTCCGTCAATCATCACCGCAGGGTGACCTTCAATAGCTTCGCCCAAAACATCTAGGCAGCGCTGCAAGAGAACTGGTTCGTGAAGTTCAGAAATGTTTTTGATCATTTGCTTCCGGTGGCTGAAGCTCGATCCCCATCCATTGGAAGATCTGACATCGGGGAAGAGTGTCAGAGCAACTAATGGCTAGAGACCGCGCTCCAGCTAAAAGAGTCCCGGAATCACCTCCTCCACAATTTGCGAGAAGGCGGCATCGCGTGCAGCTGAAGAGTCGTTCCAAGTTTTTGCGTCCCAGATTTCGGCGCGAGCACCAACACCGATAACCACAAGCTCACGGCTTAGCCCGGCGTATTGGCGAAGGTTTGCAGGCAAAGTTACGCGGCCTTGCTTGTCAGGCACTTCGGCGTTGGCATTAGCCATGAACGCACGGATGAAATCACGTGCGGCGCCACTGGTAATTGGAGCCTGACGAATTTTTTCGTAGAGAGCGTTGAATTCAACTTGGCTGAACACATAGAGGCAACGGTCTTGGCCGGCGGTGATAACTATGCCACCTTCAAATTCCTCGCGGAATTTTGCAGGAAGAATAATGCGGCCTTTTTCGTCGAGTTTGGGTGCGTGCGTGCCTAGAAGCATCTGTCTAACCTCCTCTCGACGATGACCATTACAGTTACACCCACTTTACTCCACAATGCTCCACATTTCTAGCATTTGGCGTGTATAAACTGCAATTTTTGCAAATATTT
>JBDLVP010000093.1:0-6745 GCA_039804705.1 Actinomycetota bacterium | reverse complement strand
TCGAGCGCAAACATTTACACCAACGACCTTTCGCACGCTTACGTTACCGAGAACAGCGAATACTCAAGCTAATGATTCCTTCAGAGCAACAAGCCCAAGACTTAGTAGCGCTAAAAGCTGCCACCTTGATCGAGTCTTTGCCATGGTTGCAAGAGTTTCACGGCAAAGTCGTAGTCATCAAATTCGGCGGCAACGCAATGGTCGATGCTCAATTGCAAAAGGCATTCGCCGAAGACATGGCGTACCTGCGCTGGGTTGGCATTAAGCCAGTTGTAGTTCACGGTGGCGGCCCTCAGATTTCTGCTCGACTCAAAGAGCTCGGCATTGAGAGCCAGTTCCAGGGCGGGCTGAGAGTTACCGACGATCAGACCATTCCAGTCGTTCGCGATGTGTTGCGTAACCAGATTTCAGCAGAACTGGCAGCACTTATTTCTCGCGCAGGCGCTGAATCAGTGGTTCTATCTGGTGAAGACCAACACCTGTTCAAGGCAACCAAAACTTTGCTTGAAACCGAAAACGGGCCGGTTGACATTGGTTGGGTGGGCGAAGTGTCCCAGGTGAACCCGCGAGTAGTTTTCGAAGCTTTGAGCGAGGGCCGCATTCCAGTGATTTCAACTGTTGCCCCGGGTCTTGAAGGTGGGCTTTACAACGTAAACGCTGACCTTGCAGCTGCCGCGCTCGCCGTGGCACTTGGGGCTGAGAAGCTAATGGTTCTTACTGACGTACCAGGTCTTTACAGCGAATGGCCGAACCTAGACTCTCTGGTTAGTGAAATTACCGCCACCGAACTAGAGGCGCTATTGCCAAGTCTTGAGTCAGGCATGATTCCTAAAATGCAAGCTTGTTTGCAAGCCGTAACTGGGGGAGTACCGCGGGCCCACGTGATTGACGGCCGCACCCCGCACAGCATCTTGCTTGAGATTTTCACGGTCTCAGGTGTTGGCACCTTGGTAGTGCCTAACTAAGATTTACTTTTCAACTAAAACCTAAGGAGCCCGCAATGGTTCGCCACTTTCTAAAAGACGACGACATCACGGCTGCCGAGCAAGCCCAGATTATCGAGCTTGCTCGCGAACTTAAGGCTGCTCCTTATTCACGCAAGCCTTATGCCGGCCCAAAGACGGTCGCTTTAATTTTCGATAAGACCTCAACCCGCACGCGTGTGAGTTTTTCTGTCGGTGTTGCCGACCTTGGCGGAGTTCCGCTCGTGATCGACTCCGGGGTTTCTCAAATGGGCAAGAAAGAATCAGTTGCCGACACCGCCCGAGTGCTTGACCGTCAGGTTGCTGCAATTGTTTGGCGAACCTACGCTCATTCTGGTCTTGAAGAAATGGCTGCCAACTCGCAGGTGCCGGTAGTTAACTCGCTAAGCGATGATTACCACCCGTGCCAACTCCTTGCCGACTTGCTCACCGTGGTCGAACACAAAGGCAAGACTCAGGGGTTGAAGCTCGCCTACATCGGCGATGCCGACAATAACATGGCAAATTCCTACCTGGTCGCCTGCGCGCTAGCCGGAATGCACGTTGCAGTTGCTGGGCCAGAAGGCTACCTGCCAAAAGCTGAAATTGTTTCTCGCGCTAATGAAATCGCTGCTGAGCAAGGTGGTTCAATCTTGATTACCACCAGTGCAACTGAAGCAGTAGCAAATGCTGACGTAGTGGTAACCGACACCTGGATCTCAATGGGCCAAGAAGCCGAAAAAGAGCAGCGAGTTCGTGACTTCGCAGGTTTTACCGTCGACGAGGCGCTTATGGCACACGCTAAAGCCGACGCAATCTTTATGCACTGCCTACCTGCTTACCGCGGCTTCGAAGTTTCAGCCGAGGTGCTGGATGGCCCACAATCAGTAATTTGGGACGAAGCCGAGAACCGCTTGCACGCTCAAAAGGCGCTGCTGGTGTGGCTAGATAGCCAGTCAAAGTAATATTGACTAAGTTTCAAGCTCAGTTTGGGCTAATCGCGCTAAAGCGCAATTTTTATCGAAAGGCTAGTTGTGGCTGATCACGCATCACAGGCTGGAGCCCTTTGGGGCGGTCGTTTTTCTGGCGGCCCAGCCGAGTCAGTGGCAGCGCTAAGCCGTTCTATCCACTTCGACTGGAGACTCGCTCGCTACGACATCGCGGGCACTCGGGCGCACATCCGTGCTTTGCAACAAGCGGGTTACCTAACCGTTGCCGAGTTGCAAAAGCTTGACAAAGATCTTCAAGAGCTTTGGAACCGCATTGAAAACGGCAGCTTTGTGCCAAAGCAGACCGACGAAGATGTTCACTCAGCGCTTGAGCGGGGGCTTATTGAGATCACTGGTAAAGAACTTGGTGGCAAAGTTCGTGCCGGCCGCAGCCGCAATGACCAAATTGCTACTTTGATTCGCACCTACCTGCTTGATGAAGCAGATCACCTAACGAAGTTAGTCCTTGATCTGATCGCGACCTTGAGCGACCGTGCCGAACAACACCTTGGTGTTCCAATGCCTGGCCGAACCCACTTTCAGCACGCCCAACCAGTCTTGCTTTCCCACTCGCTGTTGGCTCACGCCTGGCCGCTAGTTCGTGACCTTGAGCGACTCGAAGACTGGCGCAAGCGCGCATCGTTCTCGCCTTATGGCGCAGGAGCGCTAGCTGGAAACACCTTGGGTCTTGACCCAAACCTCGTGGCGCATGAACTTGGCCTCAAAGGCCCAACTGCTAACTCAATCGATGCCACCGCTAGCCGCGATGTTGTCGCTGAGTTTGCTTTCGTTGGAACCCTGATTGCGCTGAACCTTTCGCGCTTCAGCGAAGAGATTATTGTTTGGGCGACCGCCGAGTTCAACTACATCAAGCTTGACGATGCCTTCTCAACGGGTTCGTCGATCATGCCTCAAAAGAAGAACCCAGATGTAGCCGAGCTTGCCCGCGGAAAAGCCGGTCGAGTAATCGGTGACCTAACCGGTCTGCTGGCAACCCTCAAGGGCTTGCCGCTCGCTTACAACCGTGACCTTCAAGAAGACAAAGAGCCAGTGTTCGACATCATCGACACCCTTTCGATTTTGCTTCCGGCTTTCACCGGAATGGTTGCCACCATGAAGTTCAACACCGAGCGCATGGAAGAACTTGCCCCTGCCGGTTTCTCTCTTGCTACCGATGTTGCCGAGTGGTTGGTCAAGAACAAGATTTCATTCCGCGACGCTCACGAGATCACTGGCGAACTTGTTTCTTACTGCGAGGCGCACGGTCTTGAATTGCACGAGGTTCCAGATGCCGAAATGGCGAAGATTTCACCAGCGCTAAAGCCAGCGGTTCGCGATGTACTTAGCGTCACAGGCTCAATCAAGGCTCGCGCCGGTGCCGGTGGCACTGCAATGCCTCGAGTTATCGACCAGCTAACCGATTTGCGCAAGTTCTTGTCAGCAAGAGCGACTAACTAAAGCTTTTTGAAAGGCACCACTATGGCAACCCCAGAATTCCTAGCGACTCAAGGCAACGACGCCAGCTTCGCTGAAATCTGGGATGAACTTCAGTGGCGCGGCCTGATTTCGTTGTCAACCGACGAAACGGCACTTCGCAAGGCTTTAAACACCTCAAGCATTACTTACTACTGCGGTTTCGACCCAACAGCTGTTTCACTTCACCTGGGTAACCTTGTGCAGCTTTTGCTAATGCGTCGTTTGCAACTGGCCGGTCACAAGCCTTTGGCTTTGATTGGTGGGGCAACCGGTTTGGTTGGCGATCCAAGACCAACTGCTGAGCGCACGCTAAACACCAAAGAAACCGTAGCCGAATGGGTTGAAAAACTAGGTGCCCAGGCTCAGCGCTTTTTGTCGTTCGAAGGCGAAAACGCCGCTCGCATGGTAAACAACCTCGACTGGACCGCCCCGATGAGCGCAATTGACTTCTTGCGCGACATTGGCAAGCACTACCGCGTGGGCAAAATGCTCAGCAAAGATGCCGTTTCAGCTCGATTGAACTCAGATGCTGGCATTAGCTTCACTGAGTTCAGCTACCAGATTCTTCAGGGAATGGACTTTCTCGAGCTTTACCGTCGCTACGACTGCGTGCTGCAGACCGGTGGCAGTGACCAATGGGGTAACTTGACCAGCGGTACCGATTTGATTCACCGTGCCACTGGCGAGAGCGCTCACGTTCTAGCAAGCCCACTCATCACTAACAGCGACGGCAAGAAGTTCGGCAAGAGCGAAGGTAATGCGGTTTGGCTAGATGCTGAACTAACCAGCCCATATGCGTTCTACCAGTTCTGGCTAAACGTCGAAGATGCCGATGTAGTTGATCGCCTCAAAGTATTTACGTTCTTGAGCAAGGCTGAAATCGACGAACTTGCAGACCAAACTCTTACTGCTCCTTACCTGCGTGCAGCTCAGAAGCGTTTGGCTTACGAGGTAACCGCACTGGTTCACTCGGTTGATGCGGCAGAAGCAGCAATCGCGGCATCCGCAGCGCTATTTGGCCAGGGTGAACTTGAAGAACTCGATGAAGCAACTTTGCAGGCCGCACTTAGTGAATTGCCTAACACCGAAGCTAAAGATGGAACGGCCATTACTGAACTTTTGGTTGCAACTGGCTTAGTAACCTCGATCAGCGAAGGCCGTCGTGCCATTGCTGGTGGTGGTGTTTACCTAAACAACCAAAAGGTTGAATCAGAAGCCGCAGTTCTTGATACCGCTATTCGCGGCAAGTTTGCAGTGCTTCGCCGTGGCAAGAAAACTCTTGCTGGCATTTTTATCTCAGCTTAGAAAATAAGCTTCTCTACTTGTAACAATTTAGCAAAATGTCAATTTTTGAAAAAAGTTTGCCTGATCTGCCCTTATTGTTAGATAAATTGACAGATTGGAAAAAGGTGAAATTTCGCAAAACAAGTCTCGCCATCCTAATTTCCACAGTTATCGCACAAGGCCTAGTTTCAGCACCTGCGCATGCTGTGTGTGCGACTATCGCAGTTAAATTAGCTTCTTGCTGTTGCGCAGTAGATTATGCCGTTTCAGGTGCTAGCACCTACTTCGCTCCAAGTGCAGTTCCAACAGTTTCTGGTGGCCCTGGCGGTACGTTATCGGTTTCGAAGTCTTACTCTTTTACTCAGGGGTTTCAAGTGACAGCCGGATCCTCACTCGAAGTCGATGGCGTTTTAGCGCAGGCCAAAATTGACGTTAGTGCGCAACTATCAAAGTCGAATGCCACTACCAGTACTTCAACTTATTCCCACACAATTGCTTCTGGAAAATTCGGCCACATCCAGTACCGAGTAAGTGCGTCAAAGGTTTCGTGGGTTAAAACGGAAACTTTCGGTGATTGTTCTACAAGAAAGACCAGCGGCACGATTATTTACCCAATGCCACAAGAAAGTTACTACTACTGGGAAACAACTGTTTTGTAACAACCAGGGTAAACAAGTTGAAATATTTCCTTGCAATAACAATCGCATTTACGGGAATTTATACACCGTCAATTGAGAGGTCAGAAGTCGCGCACTCCTTCCAAAGCCCTTTCACAGTCTCGTTATCTCAGAACCTAAAAGGCAGATCTTTGGAAATCAGGATTCAAAATGCCTTTGAAGTTGAGTGGAGAAGCTCAATCAAAAAGAAAATTGCGAAAGCAACCTTTTATGTAGTTTACGTTTGTGAGCCCAAATCAATAACGTGGAAGAAGGCAAAAGTGCCTTACTTCCTTTCGCAGCAAGGGTTGACTTGCGACTCAGTTCCGCACATCGAATCCGTGACTTCACTGTCAACAAGTAATCTATTCGAGCAAAAGACAAATAAAAAAGACGATTTTGACAAATTTGGCAGGCTGAATCTCGCTGTCTTCTTAGACAAAAAACAGGTGCAAAGTCAAGAACTGCTTGAAATTGCATGAATCCGGATTGCATCCAAATGCAGAAGGATGAACAGCTCTCTATGTAAGGCTCAAAAAAACAAGTCAGAAATCAACTAATTCGATTTGAAAGCTAGCTGTATCGCCAGCTTTCAGGCCTTGTTCCTTGCGAGTCTGAGCTTTTAGCGGCAAAACAAAGCATCCAAGATTGCTATCTGGAAAGACCGAAGTACTCCAGATTGAGCTGCCGCAGGTGACTTTTACTCTTACAGAGCCGAATCCACGGCGCAAAATCGAGCTAACTTCCCGGATTTCTTGAGAAATATCGAGTGGCAAACTCACGAAATGCCAGGCATCTTGGGCATTCCAACGGTAGATTTCACTCGCAAATTCATACTTCACCACTTGAATATCCCAGTGTTTTCAACAATTTCAAAAAAAATTCAAAAAAGTTCGCAAAAATGGCCATTTCGATTTGACACGGATGTAACCATTCCGTAATCTAAATGAGTTGCCCAAAGCCGTGACAGTCCTGAATAGGAAGTCCGGATCAAGTGCCACCAATCTAAACCTCTGACGAGACCTTGTAGGTCTTTGATTTTCCGTTTATGATTGAGCTTCCACAAAAATTCTTTTGCGTGTCGGTTTGACACGAATCAGAAAAGTGGTAAGTTAGACAAGTTGCTCTGAAGACGACTAGAGATAGAAATCCTCAGATGCATCCGATCTTTAAGAACTCAACAGCGTGCACAATGTCGATGCCATTTAATTCGATTCAGACTTCGGTCTGATGAGAAAACAAATTGCTAGACAGATTGTCAGACAATCTATTTAGTCAGATCAAATTGATGGCCCCATTTTCCGGGGCTTTCGCAAAAAACTTCAGCCAGCTTGCTGGTTGGAAACAATTTTTACGGAGAGTTTGATCCTGGCTCAGG
>JBDLVP010000092.1:0-5195 GCA_039804705.1 Actinomycetota bacterium | reverse complement strand
TGTCCATGTGAGGAGCAAAGGTTGGCTTGTGCTTTCCGCGTAGAAGTGTTGCTGTCTGTGTTGCAAGACGGCCTAGGACTACGTCGGTAGCATCGATGATCAGCCACTCGTTGTTAAGCTCGTGAGCTTTTGGTGAGTATGTACGCACAGTAATTGCCTTCTGCTTCTTTGTTTCGGGGAAGAATCCACACCAAACAAAGGGTTCTCGGATTCAAGCTGGTCAACAACCAGCACCAAGGGTCAAGTTTAGCCCGAATACTGGGCCGAGGTCAAACCCTAATTGTCCTCGAGGGTTCTCAAGTTTCGGGCCTCCTTGGCCTGAACCGCGAGTAAATCGTCGGCCGGGTAGCCGATGGCCATCAGTTGCAGGCCGTGCGGTGAAACCACCTTAAAGCTGCCCTCGCGATTGGTCTTCTCCAAGAGTTCCTTGATCTTGGCAGCATCGGCCTTGCCCTGCCCAACCCCGATTAGCGCACCAACAATCGAGCGGACCATGTTGTGGCAGAAGGCATCAGCCTGCACTTCGATTTCAACGACGCCATTGGCAACTCGATTGACCACAATTTCTTGTAATTCACGGATGGTGGTTGAGCCTTCGCGAGGCTTGCAGAAGCTGGCAAAATCGTGCAGACCCAGTAACACTCGCCCAGCCTCATTCATGGCATCGGTATCGAGATTTCCAAATGTCTCAAGAGTAAATCGGGATTCCAACGGGTTCTTGGTTGCGGTTTGATCGGCAAGACGGTACCGGTAACGACGATTGATCGCACTGAAACGAGCATCGAATCCTTCTGGGGCAACCGAAACTTTGTTGATGCGAATATCCAACGGTAGTAAGCCATTTAGTTTGTAGGCGATGTCGGCCATCGAGTTGTTGCGACCGAGGCGCTTTAGCTGAGAGTCCAAGATGTCCATGTGCAAGACCTGTCCAACTGCATGCACACCGGCATCGGTTCGTCCGGCAACTCTTAATCCAAATCCGTTTTCAACTTCGCCGAAGATTAGTGTGAGAGCTTTTAGAAATTCACCCTGAATTGTTCTGAGGTCGGTTTGTTTTGACCAGCCAAAAAAATCGGTACCGTCGTAACCAAAGTCCAACCTTAAACGAGTGAACCCGTCGACTAATTCGTCAACGGGTTCATTCATTTTTGAAACTTATTCTGCTGCTGGAGTCTCAGCTGCTGGTGATTCGGTAGCTTCAGCTTCTACTGCTGCTACTTCTTCTGCAACTTCTGCAGGAGTCTCTAGAACTTCTTCAGCAACAGGAGCTGCCGCAGGAGCTGTTGCCTTGACTGCGTTTACAAGCTTGGCCTTGTGAATTGCAGGCTTAGCGTTTACAGGCTCAAGCACTAGCTCGATTAGCGCCATAGGGGCGTTGTCGCCCTTACGGAAGCCGAGCTTAGTGATGCGAGTGTAACCACCCTGGCGGTCTGCCACCTGAGGTGCAATGTTTGCGAAAAGCTCGTGAACAACAGACTTGTCAGTTAGCTGAGCGATTGCGCGACGACGTGCAGCAAGGTCTCCGCGCTTTGCGAAGGTTACAAGACGCTCTGCAATCGGACGAAGACGCTTGGCCTTGGTCTCGGTTGTGGTGATCTTGCCGTGCTTGAACAACGAGGTCGCCATGTTGCGAAGCATCATGCTCTCGTGAGCTGGTCCGCCTCCGAGGCGTGGTCCCTTAGTTGGGGTTGGCATTGTTTTCTCCTATTACCTTTGATCGAGCGGCTTAGGCCTGCTCGACCTCGTCGTCTTCGTAGTTAGAGCTGAAGTAAGCAGCTTCGAAACCTGGAACTGAATCGCGGAACTTCAAGCCCATTGAAATGAGCTTGTCGCGAACCTCGTCAACAGACTTGCTGCCGAAGTTGCGGATGTTCATCAACTGGTCTTCAGAAAGGTTTACCAACTCTGCAACAGTGTTGATTCCCTCACGCTTTAGGCAGTTGTATGAGCGAACGGTTAGATCTAGGTCTTCGATTGGCATTGCTAGCTCAGGTGAAAGGTTTGCCTCAACTACTGCAGGACCGATCTCGATACCTTCAGCAGCCTCGTTGAGCTCCTTCGCCAAACCGAATAGTGCAACCAAAGTAGTTCCAGCTGATGCAACTGCGTCGCCTGGCTTCATTGACTGCTTGGTCTCAACGTCAACAATTAGCTTGTCGAAGTTGGTGTACTCACCGGCACGAGTTGCCTCAACGCGGTAAGAAACCTTTAGAACTGGTGAGTAGATCGAGTCAACTGGAATGGTGCCTTCGGCAGCATCTGGGTTGCGGTTCTGTGAAGCCTGAACGTAGCCACGGCCACGCTCAATCACAAATTCGATGTCTAGCTTGGCTTTGCCGCTGATGGTTGCAAGAACCAACTCAGGGTTGTGGATCTCTACACCTGCAGGTGCTTCGATGTCGCCAGCGGTGATAACTCCAGCGCCCGACTTGTTCAAGCGAGCAACAACAGGCTCGTCGTTCTCAGATGAGACAACGATCTCTTTGATGTTCAAGATCAATTCGGTGACGTCTTCTTTAACGCCTTCGATGGTGGTGAACTCGTGAGGTACGCCAGCAATACGAATGTTGGTTACTGCTGCGCCAGGAATCGACGAAAGCAGGGTGCGACGTAGTGAGTTACCAAGGGTGTAACCGAAACCAGGCTCTAGTGGCTCAAGCGCGAAGCGTGAGCGGTTTGGAGCTAGTACTTCTTCATGCAGGGTTGGACGCTGTGCAATTAGCACGTTGTTTCCTTTCAGCAGGTATCCGCTATTTGATACCTAGTTGTCAGTCTCTGTAGTGGCCACTACAGAGTTGCTATTAACTTTTAGATTTGGTCACTGTCGTTAGCTGACAGTGTTGGAAGCTGAACTTAGACGCGGCGGCGCTTTGGTGGGCGGCATCCGTTGTGAGCCTGTGGGGTCACGTCAGAGATGGTACCTACCTCAAGACCAGCAGCCTGAAGTGAGCGGATAGCGGTTTCGCGACCTGAGCCTGGGCCCTTCACGAAAACGTCAACCTTCTTTAGGCCGTGCTCTTGTGCCTTGCGAGCTGCTGACTCTGCTGCCATCTGAGCGGCAAACGGAGTTGACTTACGTGAACCCTTGAAGCCAACGTCACCTGACGAAGACCAAGAGATAACTGCGCCAGTAGCGTCGGTAATCGACACGATGGTGTTGTTGAAGGTGCTCTTGATGTGAGCTTGTCCAACAGTGATGTTCTTTTTTTCTTTACGACGTGGCTTGCGAGCTGCTGCTCCGGCCTTTGCCTTAGGTGCTGCCATGAGTTTCTCCTAAAATCCTGTGCGTACGCGAAGTGCCAGAGGCTACTAGCGCGCAGCCTTCTTCTTGCCGGCTACGGTGCGCTTTGGACCCTTGCGAGTACGAGCGTTGGTCTTGGTGCGCTGACCACGAACTGGTAGGCCCTTGCGGTGACGCAGACCCTCGTATGAACCGATCTCTACCTTGCGGCGGATGTCAGCGTTTACGTCGCGGCGGAGGTCACCCTCTACCTTGTAGTTGCCTTCGATGTAGTCACGGATCTGAACGAGCTGGTCGTCACTTAGATCTTTTACACGAATGTTCTTATCGATCTTGGTGTCGGCAAGAATCTTGACCGAACGGGTGCGACCGACTCCGTAAATGTAGGTTAGGGCGATTTCAACGCGCTTCTCGCGCGGAATATCGACGCCGGCAATACGTGCCATGTGGATTACTCCTGGTTTTTATTGAAGGTCTGTGACATTGCCACCCTGATTACCTAAATCAGGCCTCGGCCTTCAGTCCGAGGGTGCCAGCTTCTTGTTGCCAAGAGCCTGAGCGATGCCTTTTGTTTATTTAGTTGTAAGTCTTGAGGCTAAATTAGCCCTGGCGCTGCTTGTGACGAGGGTTCTCGCAGATCACCATGACGCGACCGTGGCGGCGAATGACCTTGCACTTGTCGCAGATCTTCTTGACGCTTGGGTTTACCTTCATGTCAGTTCTTTTCTTTCAAGTCTTTACTTGTAGCGATAAATGATGCGCCCACGAGTTAGGTCGTAGGTGCTGAGTTCCACGATGACGCGGTCCTCAGGCAGGATGCGAATGTAGTGCTGACGCATTTTTCCGGAGATGTGCGCCAAGACTTTGTGCCCATTGGTTAGCTCTACGCGGAAGAACGCGTTTGGTAGAGCTTCAACCACTGTGCCTTCAATCTCGATGACACCGTCTTTGCTAGCCATAAACTCACTTATCTAGTTGCTTTGGCATTCCGAGCGCACGCAAAAACAATTCAAACTGAATTGATGGATTACGTGTAGAAACACCGAAGTTCAATCCTATGGGATTGTTGCGAAATTTGGTAATTAAACTTTTAGCGAAAATTTTGGTTTTTACTCACCAAGTGGAACTGGAGTGATCCCAAAGCTTGCTAAGCCAGCTGCGCCGCCATCTTTTGCGGTCAAAACCCAAATTCCGGTCTCATGAACTGCAATTGAGTGTTCCCAGTGGCTTGCGTCACTGCGATCAATAGTTGAGACGGTCCAGTCATCTTCAAGAACCTTGGTTAGCTCAGAACCGGCTGTAACCATTGGTTCAATTGCTACTACCAAACCAGGAACAACTTTCGGAGTTGGCCCAGAAACACGGTAGTTAAATACAGGTGGATCCTCGTGCATCGAGCGACCAATGCCGTGACCAACATATTGCTCAAGAATTCCAAAGCGACCCTGCGAGTTGATGTACTTCTCAATCGCGGTGCCAACCTCGTTTAGGCGTTTTGCCTTAGCAAGTGCTGCGATTCCCGCCCACAGGCTTTGCTCGGTAACTCGGCTAAGACGTTCGCGCGCAGCTGTGGTTTTAGCGTCGCCGCCAGGAACCACAACGGTAATTGCACTATCGCCGTTCCATCCGTTTTTAATCGCACCAGCGTCAATCGAAATAATGTCGCCAGGCTGCAAGATTGCGTCGGCTTTTGGTATGCCGTGAACTACTTCGTCGTTGATCGAAGCGCAAATGGTGTGAAAGTAGCCGTCGACCAGCTGAAAGTTTGATTCTGCGCCATGCGACTTGATGGTGTCGTGAGCTATTTTGTCGAGCTCGAGAGTGCTGATACCTGGGCGAATTGCAGCACGAACCGCATCGAGTGCATAAGCGGTAATCAGGCCAGCCTCGCGCATGAGCAGAATCTGCTCGTGGTTTTTTAGTTCAAAATCAGATCGTGACATTAGGCTTCGAG
>JBDLVP010000091.1:0-6265 GCA_039804705.1 Actinomycetota bacterium | reverse complement strand
GTGCGATCTCGAACACCTTTGAATTCACTGAAAAACAAGTGAAAGACATTGCCATTCCACTCAAGAAATTGGTGGCTTTTGACGTTTCAGTTACCCCTGGGCAAATTGAAGCCGCGGTTGGAAAGCACGGCTATTCGCGCTACCCACTTCTCGATTCCGAGGGTGACATTGAGGGTTACGTGCACCTCAAAGACGTTCTCGATTTGCGCGACGACGAGCTCAATGAGCCTTTCCCAGCAAAGCGAATTCGCAGCATGATCAACTTTGCGGTTTCTGTTGAACTAGAAGATGCCCTTGCTGGAATGCGCAGAACTGGAGCTCAAATTGCGCGTGCTATCAATCGCGATGGCTCGACTGCCGGAGTGATCTTTTTAGAAGACATCATCGAAGAGCTAGTTGGCGAAGTTCAAGACTCAACTTCCAAGTAGCTTTTCGCTGTAACGGGCTTTAATTCTTGAATTTGGCACGAGCGTATTGCGCTGGCCAGTAGTCAATCTCAACACCAAGTTCAGCGGCTGCACGAAGTGGCCACATAGGGTCGCGAAGACCAGCGCGGCCAATAAGAGCAACGGCAATTTCACCTGACTCAAGCACTAGGTCGGCTTGTTTGGCTTCGGTAATGAGACCAACTGCTGCTACTGGTTGACCAACATGTTCCGCAACGTTTTCGGCGAATCCAACCTGGTAATTCGGCTCAAATGGAATCGAAACCCCGGTAATCAGCCCACCACTGGAAATGTCAAACATGTCAGCACCAGCTTCGTGTGCCCATTTTGCGACTGCAATAGTTTGCGTTTCATCCCAGCCGTTATCGGCCCAGTCGGTTGCTGAGAAGCGCACTAGAACAGGCACGCCTGCACCAACTCGAGCACGAATCGCCGTGGTGATTTCGATCAATAAGCGGGCTCGGTTTTCAAGCGAACCACCGTATTGGTCAGTTCGGTTATTGGTCAGCGGAGAAAGAAATTGGTGAATCAAATAGCCATGAGCCGCGTGAATTTCAATGGCATCAAAGTCGGCTTGAATGGCTCGTTCGGCGGCGGCAGCAAAAGCCTCAACTACGTTGGCAACCTCTTTGGTTTCAAGTGTTCGTGGCGCTTCATAGCCTGTAAATGCCTCATCGCTTACCGAAACGGTTTGCCAGCCACCATCAGCATTCGAGATTGAGCCAACGCCATCAGACTCTCGGTAAATTGAAGCTTTACGGCCTGCATGAGCCAACTGAACAGCGCTCTTGGCACCGTGCGCGTGAATGAGTCGGTTTACCTCGGCCCAAGCAATCGCTTGCTCACTGTTCCAAAGGCCTGCATCTTGAGGCGAAATGCGCCCTTCAGGGCTGACGGCAGTGGCTTCAACAATGATGAGCCCGAAACCACCGATGGCGCGAGCCGGGTAATGAATCTTGTGCCAGTCGCCAACAATGCCATCTTGGTTTTCACATGAGTACTGACACATTGGCGGCAACCAAATGCGATTTCTAATATCAAGATCGCGAAGTTTGATTGACTCAAAAAGTTTGCTCATAACTAAGAGCCTATTAGGTAGCCTTTAGGCATGAACCTCACAAGCATTGATGAGAGCCTGTTGGCGCTCATTCAAGAGCCCGCGGCTACCGACGATAAATATTCCCGAGGTGTGGTTGGGTTTGTGACCGGTTCAGCTGCCTACCCAGGTTCTGCATTGCTTGGCGTTCAAGCTGCGCTCAAATGTTCAATTGGCATGGTCAAATATGTTGGCCCAGAAAGAGTTCAAGATCTGATTTTGGTCACTAGCCCCGAAGTGGTTTGCTTTGATCAATCAACCAAAGCGGGGCGTGCAAATGCCTGGGTTCTCGGCTCTGGTGTTCCAGCCAACGATGCTGAACAGGCCCGAAATATTGAACTTATTTTCTATCGTTCAGGTGCCATTGCGGTAGTTGATGCCGGCTCACTTGAAACACTTGATTTCTCGATTCTCAAAGCTCACACATTGTTGCTTACTCCGCACGCGGGCGAAATGGCACGCTTGCTCAATCGAATTGAAGAAACCAATAAATACACGGCTGAAATCGTGCTTGAAAATGCCCCGGCTCTGGCACAGAATCTTGCCATCACAGTTGGTCAAACCGTTTTGCTCAAAGGCAACACGAGCCACCTGGCATCGCCTTCGGGTGAAGTTCGAAGCATCGGCCCAAATTCAAATCATTTAGCAACAGCGGGTAGCGGCGATGTTCTTGCAGGAATTCTCGGAGCTATTGCGGCCGCAAATGCAACCGCGATTTTTGACTGGATGGATGCAGCCGAATTAGCAGTGCGAATACATTCCGAGGCAGCAAACCGAGCATTTGAAACCTCGGTTGTGACCGCAAGCGATATCGTCATTCAACTGCAACTGGTTGTGCGCGAAATTTTGGCGCGATGAGCCGTTTAGCCAAGAGCTTTACTCGTGGGCAAATTATCGCCTTAGCGTTGGCGGCGCATTTGATAATGATCGCTATCGGCTTTTCGGGCCTTGGCGGAACCCCAATGGGCGATATCACGCTCTACCAATTCTGGAATCAGCAACTTCAAAGTGGCGCTATCTATGGCATTACTACCGACTGGGTTTACCCTTTCGTCGACTTGATTTTCATCTGGCTTCCGAATTTGCTAACCGGATTTCTCGATTATTTCTCAGCCTGGATAGTCTTCTCGGTCGCCATTGACTTGCTTGCAATTTGGGCTTTGATTGGCTGGCGTGGTCAGGTCACTGAGTCTCGAGCTCGGGCTGCATTGCTCTGGATTGCGTTTCAATTTGCGCTCGGGCCAGTTGGCATTAGCCGCCTCGACAACCTAAGCGTGGCGATCGCAGTGATAGGTGTTGCGTCGTTACTCGACCAACGCGAGCGACTAGCGGGTGCTTGGTTTGCAGTTGCCACCTGGATCAAAGTTTGGCCGGTTGCTTTGCTGTTGGCCCTGGTTTCTGGCACCAAGAAAATCTCTCGAGCAGTCTTACCGGCAGCAGTCGTTTCAATCGGCTTGTTGTTGTTGGGAATTTGGGCTGGTGGCTTTCATTCGCTCTCATTTGCATTCGCTCAAAACACGCGTGGAATTGAGTTCGAAGCCCCAGTTGCCACTTGGTGGGTGTGGGCATCGGCGCTCAAAGTGCCAGACACTTTTATTTACTTCGACGAGCAAATTCGAGCAGTTCAGATTCACGGTGCCCTGGTTGAAACCTTTGCGTCTCTGTCTTCTATTGCGCTGATCTTTGCGCTTGCCATTACCGCAACACTTGCGCTTCTGGCCCGAAAGCAAATCAAGGGTGACGCCCATAAAGCTCAGCAGGTATTCGCTTGGGTCGGGCTAACCGCAACAACCGACCTTATTGTTTTCAACCGAGTTGGTTCACCGCAATACATTGCATGGATGTTCTTACCAGTAATTTTCGCGGTTGCGGCAAAGCTGCCGAATTGGAGATTTGCTGCGGGGTTGCTTGCTCTAGTCAGCGCTCTAAGCTGGTTGATTTATCCGATTATTTTTGACCAGATTTGGCTAGGAAACTTGAACGCAGTTTCGGTGCTTACCATTCGCAACCTATTGTTGGTGCTGCTTTTGATTCACGCGAATGTTCGCCTTACTGCTCTGACCAAAACTCAGGCCGAGTAGCGCTGAAAACGGCTTTTAGCCAAGAAGTTCGCTGAGAAGCGGACCAACCAGCTCTTTCTCAATCAAGAAGCCGTCGTGACCGAACTCGCTCGTAATCGTGTGCAATTTGCCGCCAACAAGTTCGCTCTTAATGGCTGAGGCGATTGCGACTTGACCTTCAATTGGAAACAACCGATCAGTGTCGATTCCAACCACTAGGGTTCTGGCGGTAATCGCAGACAGCGACTCTTTCAGTGTTCCGCGACCGCGAGTTACATCGTGCGAGTTCATGGCGTTCACCAGTGTTATGTAGCTGTTGGCGTCGAATCTGCGGGTAAATTTGTTTCCGTGAAAATCAAGGTAGCTCTCGACTGCAAAACGACCGCCGCCGCCAAGCGGGTTCACAGCTGCAGACTGCCAGGTGCGCTCGAAGCGTTGGTTTAGCTCGTCAGGAGAGCGGTAGTTCAAAAGCGCCATGCGACGCGCTAGAGCTAGCCCGTGGTGAGGTCCAAGGCCAGCTTTGGCGTCGTAATAGTCGCCACCCTTGAATGCAGGGTCTGACTTGATCGCCTCAATTTGCACTGAGTTGAGTGCAATCTGGTCTGCGGTAGTTACCGGGGGAGCCGCAATAATAGCAAGGTTTGAGAGTGAGTCTGGGTACATAACGCCCCACTCAAGTGACTGCATTGCTCCCATTGAGCCGCCGATGACCGCGTGCCACTTGTTGATGCCCAGAAAATCTGAGAACAGTTTTTGTGAAGTGACCTGATCGCGAATAGTCAGATACGGAAAACGCGCGCCGTATTCCTGGCCGCGGCTATCAAGTGAAGCTGGGCCGGTAGAACCTTGGCAGCCGCCAAGCATGTTTGGTGCCACGACAAAGAACTTATTGGTATCAATCGAAAGGCCTGGGCCCACGATTTCACTCCACCACCCTTCTGTTGGGTGTTCCTTTGATGAAGCGCCGGCCACGTGCGAGTCACCAGTTAGGGCGTGCAAAACCAAAACAGCATTAGTGCGGTCTTCGTTAAGTTCGCCCCAGCTCTCATAGGCAATACGAACGTTTGAAAGTTCTCGCCCATTCTCAAGAACCAAATCAAACAGGGGAGCAAATTTGCGATCACCAGCAGGGTCGCCATCACGCCAAGCGCCAGTTGCAGGAGGGCGCCCTTTCAGTTGACGACTTAGTTCATCGGTAATAAATCCTGATGGAACTGTGTCTTCTGGCGTCTGAAATTCCAATTTGATCCTTTTAGTGCTGAAGGTGGGTCTGAAAACTCAGACCCACCTCAAGCTCTTAGTTTTTATTAGTTTATTTCGCTGCTGCGAAACCAGTCTCTAGGTCAGCCAAGATGTCAGCCAAAGACTCAAGACCTACTGACAAGCGAACTAGACCAGGGGTTACACCGGCGGTTAGCTGCTGCTCTGGGGTTAGCTGCGAGTGAGTGGTGCTTGCTGGGTGAATTACCAACGAGCGAACATCACCAATGTTTGCCACGTGGCTGAACAGCGATAGGCCGTCAACGAACTTGGCTCCTGCGGTTACGCCGCCCTTGATCTCGAACGAAACAATGGCACCGGCACCTTTTGGTGCATACTTCTTGCCGACTGCATACCAAGGTGAGCTCTCAAGACCTGCGTAGTTCACGCTCTCAACCTGAGGGTGGTTCTTCAACCACTCAGCAACCTTTTGTGCGTTTTCAACGTGTCGTTGAACGCGAAGGCTCAAGGTTTCGATTCCCTGAATCAACTGGAATGCGCTAGCTGGAGCAATCGATGCTCCAATGTCGCGTAGCAACTGAACACGAGCCTTGATGATGTAAGCAATGCCATCACCCAAAGCTGCGGTGTAGTTCACGCCGTGGTACGAAGGGTCTGGTTCGGTTAGGCCTGGGAACTTGTCGCTCTTTGACCAGGCGAACTTACCGCCGTCAACGATAACGCCGCCAACCACGGTGCCGTGGCCACCCAAGAACTTGGTAGCTGAGTGAAGCACAATGTCGGCTCCGTGCTCAAGCGGCTTGATTAGGTAAGGGGTTGCAACAGTGTTGTCAACGATTAGCGGAACACCGTTCTTGTGAGCAACTGATGCCACACCTTCGATATCAAGAATGCTTACCTTTGGGTTTCCAATAGTCTCAGCAAAGAACAACTTGGTGTTTGGTCGAACGGCTGCTTGCCACTCGGCTAGGTCATCCTGGTTTTCAACGAAGGTAGTCTCGATGCCTAGCTTTGCCAAGGTGTACTTGAACAAGTTGTAGGTACCGCCATAAATGGTCGATGACGAAACAATGTGGTCGCCAGCCTGAGCGATGTTGAGAACTGCAAAGGTTTCAGCTGCCTGACCCGATGCCAATAGCAACGCTGCAGTTCCGCCTTCTAGGGCTGCAATGCGCTGCTCGGCGACATCTTGGGTTGGGTTCATGATGCGGGTGTAGATGTTGCCAAACTCGGCAAGGCCGAACAGGTTCTTTGCGTGCTCGCTTGAGTTGAAAACGTAAGCGGTGGTCTGATAAATCGGGGTAGCGCGTGAGTTGGTAGCTGGGTCTGGCTTAGCACCGGCGTGAATCTGTACGGTGTCAAAGCCCCAGTTCTGTGGGTCGGTGCTCATGATGTTTCCTTTGGTTGATTGTTGAAGATTAGTGCCACTTTAGAAAAGCTTT
>JBDLVP010000090.1:0-3167 GCA_039804705.1 Actinomycetota bacterium | reverse complement strand
ACCAGCAAAGGCGAACGCCTTCGACATTGTGCGACTTACCAAAAGTCGTGGTCGGTAAGACAGAAGATTTAGCGCTGTGACATTGGTGTCATGAGCAAATTCGGCATAGGCCTCGTCAACCACCAGAATGCCTTTACCAACTGCTTCATAAGCCGCCTCGATGCACTCTTGGCTGACTGGGGTTCCGGTTGGGTTGTTAGGTGAACACAAAATCACAATGTTCGGCTGGTGCTTGGCAATTTCAGCCTTGATGAGTGCTGGGGTTAGCTCAAAGCGTTCTGCGCGATTTGCGGCAACCCATTCGGTTTGGGTTCCCTGCGCCAATAGCGAGTACATGCTGTAGGTAGGAGCAAAACCGAGAGCCTTGCGACCTGGGCCGCCAAATGCTTGAAAAATGTGCTGCAGAACCTCGTTCGAGCCATTAGCTGCCCAAATTTGTTCGGCCTTGATGCCGCGACCTAAATAGTTAGCGAGTGCTTCACGAAGTGATGTGAACTCGCGGTCTGGGTAACGGTTGATGTTTAGAACAGAGTGAGCGATGCGCTCAATAACTTCGATGGCGACTACTTCAGGAACACGGTGAGTGTTCTCATTTACGTTCAACAAGACTGGAACGTTTAGCTGCGGAGCGCCGTAAGGCTCTTGACCTTTCAGGTCATCGCGGATTGGCAGATCAGATAGCGAAGTCACAGCTACAAGATTACCTTTTGACGGCCAAGCCGCCGTGAGCATTACTTATTTGGAAGCGCGATGCGCTGCCCAGGTGTAACTTCGCTGCTCTTGAGCTGGTTCAAACTAACTACATCAGCAATGAAGTCGCGAGGGTCTTGGTTAGGTGCGTAACGTTCAGCAAGCTGCCATAGCGACTCACCTGAACGCACAGTTGCGTATTTGAAGTGAACCTGAGTGATAGAAGAAGTGCTCGATGCCTGGGCGCTGTTGAGCTGAGCAACAGCGTTGCCACCGGTGATAAGAAGTGCAAGTACCACTGCGGTACGAATCTGGCGACCGCGACGACTGAGACGGAACTGACCTTTGGTTTGGGTCTGAGCTACTGCAAGTGACATGTTCTGCTACTTTCTGTTTTCGAACATTTGTTTCGAACAAGTGTTCTAATAGTTCTTATTTTAGGAGCAACCACCCACACTTTGTCAATCTTTTTCGAAAATGTGTTTGATTTCTTGACTTTTACCGAATAAAGTTTCGATAAGAAGTCAAGAGATACATGTTGCTAGGTACCACCGACATCGGTGGCCACAGTGATTGAAAACTACCCATGAAAGGTCGACTCAAATGGCAGAATTCGACGAGAGCCAGCTATCAGATCGCCAAAAGGGCTTGCTGATTGCAATTGCAGATTTGAAGCAGCGCAATGGCATGTCTCCGACTATGCGTGAGATTGCCGACGAGGTTGGCCTAAAATCTGTTAGCAGCGTTTCGTATCAACTTGGTGAACTAGAAAAAGCCGGCGCAATCGAAAAGCAAGACAAGCTTTCGCGCGGAATTAGCATTTCGGGCGAAGAAGAACCGGTTCGTTCAGTGGCGGTTCCGCTAGTTGGTCAAATTGCAGCGGGTACCGGCTTGCTCGCAGAGCAAAGCACAGAAGACACCTTTGCTTTACCTGAACAACTTGTTGGCAAGGGCCAGTTGTTTATGCTCAAGGTCAAGGGCGAGTCAATGATTGACGCAGCCATTTGCGACGGAGACTTCGTTGTTGTTCGCGCTCAACAAACTGCAGACAACGGTGACATTGTTGCTGCTCTTTTGCCTGGTGATGAAGAAGCAACCGTGAAGGTATTCAAGCAACGCGATGGCCACACTTGGCTATTGCCTCGCAACAGTGCATTCGAGCCAATTCTGGGCGACCAGGCCAAGGTCATGGGTGTTGTAGTTACTGTATTGCGAAAGCTTTAAGCTCAGCCGCAATATCGGGCTTCACTTCGGCACGCAAATAGGTGCCCTCTTCGCGATACTCAAGTTCAAGAATTCGACTTGCTAAGTGCAAACGCGAGACTAGGTCACCACGTTCGTACGGAATCAAGACCTCGACCAGAACATCTGGTCTGGGCAATTCGTTTGCAATACGAGTTAGAAGCTCTTCTACGCCTTCTCCAGTTCTTGCCGAAACTTCAATTGCGACTGGTTCCATGCCGCGAAGTGCCATGCGCTGAGCGTCATCAACCAAATCAACCTTGTTAAACACAATGATTTCGCGAATGTCGTGAGCGCCGACCTCAGAAATCACGCCACGCACAGTTGAAATCTGACCGCCCGGATCTGGGTGTGAGGCATCCACGATGTGAAGAATCAGATCTGAATCAGCAATTTCTTCGAAGGTCGAACGAAATGCCTCAACCAACTGGTGCGGAAGATTACGCACGAAACCAACTGTGTCGGCAATTGTGTAGCTGCGACCATCTGGGGTGGCGGTAGCGCGAACTGTTGGGTCAAGAGTTGCGAACAGCGCGTTTTCAACCAGCACACCAGCTTTGGTAATGCGATTTAGCAGCGAAGACTTACCCGCATTGGTGTAGCCGGCAATGGCAACCGACGGAATCTGGGTGCGCTTGCGGTTGGCGCGCTTTGCCTCACGAGCCGGCTTCATGAGCGCAATCTGCTTTTTGAGCTTTGACATGCGGGTATTGATACGTCGGCGATCAAGTTCAATCTTGGTTTCACCTGGTCCACGCGAACCCATACCCACACCGCCGGCTGCCTGGCCACCAGCCTGTCGGCTCATCGATTCACCCCAACCACGAAGTCGAGGCAAAAGGTATTCAAGCTGCGCTAACTCAACCTGCGCTTTACCCTCGCGGCTCTTGGCATGCTGAGCAAAAATATCAAGGATGACTGCCGTGCGATCAATAACCTTGACCTTCACGACATCTTCTAGTGCTCGGCGCTGCGACGGTGCAAGTTCGGTGTCAGCAATTACGGTGTCGGCTCCGGTGGCAACCACGATCTGTCGAAGTTCTTCGGCTTTACCTTTACCCAAGAAAGTTGCTTTATCGGGCATGCCGCGGCGCTGCAGAAGGCCGTCTAGCACTTCTGAACCTGCGGTTTCAGCCAAAGCCGCCAACTCGCGCATTGAATACTCAGCCTCGCGAATGTCGCCGTTCCAAATGCCAATCAAGACTACTTTTTCAAGCCTGAGTTGGCGATATTCA
>JBDLVP010000089.1:0-2881 GCA_039804705.1 Actinomycetota bacterium | reverse complement strand
ATGCCACCGGAATATTTGAAGCTCTCGACGACGTAGTTACCGGAGTGGTTATTACCCAGTCGAGTTCGACTCGTGCCATTCCTGCTGATGAACTTGGTTCAATTGCATCTCAGGTTTTTGGCGCTGACCGAATAACCGTGATTGCCAACCCAATTGAGGCTCTAGCTGCTGCTCAAGAAATGCTGCCAAACGATTTCAAAGCAGCGGTTGTGGTTGCAGGTTCAATCAGTTTGGTAGGCGATGTTTTGGCGGCTCACCAAGCCGACGTCGACATGCAGGCTGATCTAGATGATGACTGGCAGCCAGAGTATGAAGTGCAAGAGATTTACCAGGAAGAAGAAGATGGCTCAGAAGACGCGTAAATCCAGAACCCGCAATACATCAACACGCAACACCTCGACCCAGCGCGTTTTGGCCTCGATGCTCATGGCATTTGAGTCTTTCGTGGTGTTCTTTGCAACCCTCGTAGCCTTCGGGCTTAAGGTTTCAGGGCCTGCCGAGGTGTTCACTGTTGGCGGCGCGCTCGCATTGCTGTTGATTCTGACGCCGGCCATCCTCGGTTCAAAAACCAGCTATTACTTTGGTTGGGCGTTGCAGATTGCTGTGTTGCTCACCGGAATCTGGGTTCCACTGATGTGGATCGTCGGAGGCATTTTCGTTTGCCTCTATGCCTGGGCAATGATTGCCGGAAGCACCATCGACAAAGCACGCAAGGCTTACCAGCGCGCTCAAGAGACCCTAATCGCAGAATAGAATCAGGCATCAAGGAGCAAATCATGAGTGAAATTCAGCAGTCCCTAGTTTTGGTTAAGCCAGATGGCGTTCGTCGCAATCTAATTGGCGAGATTATTGCCCGTATCGAACGCAAGGGTTACCGCGTTGCCGATGTTCGCCTAGTTCACGCATCTCGTGAGTTGCTCGCTCAGCACTACGCCGAGCACGAAGGCAAGCCGTTTTACGAGCCGCTGGTTGAATTCATGTTGAGTGGTGCAGTAGTTGCCATTCGCGTTGAGGGCGACCGCGTAATCGAAGGTTTCCGTTCACTGGCTGGAGCGACTGACCCAACTGTTGCCGCACCCGGAACTATTCGTGGAGACCTTGGTCGCGACTGGGGTTTGAAGGTTCAGCAGAATCTGGTTCACGGCTCAGACTCACCAGAGTCGGCCGCTCGTGAACTTGCTCTCTGGTTCTAAAACTTTTTTGGCTCTAAAAGCCCAACGCGTTCTAGCGAGCGAAACTGAACAGAATCGATAGTCGATCTGCAAAGTGCGTCAAAATCAGCACCACAATCACTAGCTCGGTAGCAACCGAGTAAACCCATGACCATTTGGCCGATGAGTCAATAAAGTTCGTGAAGCGAATTGGCGCCTGAATAATGTCTTCTTTCAGCAGCCAAATCAAGGTGCTCCAGAACATTGGAATCATGCCGAACCAAGCCACCATGCAGTAGAGGCAAAGTGCATTGATTGAGTAAAGAGTTTGGGTCATAAGCCAGATCACAAACACGAATCCGCCTGCCAGGCCGGTCATAAAAATGTGCCAGAACCAGGTGACGAATTTGGCACCTGCAAGCACAGCGGCAGCAACCATAATCGGCGCGAAGAATGCGGCCAAGCCAATGATTGGGTTAGGAAAGCCGAATAACTTCGCCTGACTGCTGAGCATTACCGACTTGCAAGAAAGAATTGGGTTTAAATCGCAGCTGGCAACAGCATCAGCGAATTCAGCAACATGGATGCGCTCCATGATGAGTGAGAATGAGGCATAAAGGCCAAGTAGGCCGCCGATAATCCAAATCAAAATCAGGCTGATTGGCGGTTTCACATCATGCATTGATTGGCCCTGGGCGTTACTCATGTTCTTAGTATGCCACTTGGAAATACACACTTTTGGGCCTGTGCGTGTCATAATTGGCTTGTTAGGTTGAACCACACTTCAACTAACCCAAAGAGTTTGCCGAACAAACGGTGACTGAAGAACTTAAGACCCGCGGGGCAGTTACGGTCACTTAGATGTTTGATTCGGAATTAGATTTTGTTTTCAGGTTTCTGGAAACACCAGAGTTCAGCCAATAGGGCGTGCGTGTGGCGCATCTGAAGGCGTGGGAGTACACCGAAATGGTGAATGAAGAACAAGCAAAAAAGCCAACTACGCGTAAAGCATCTGCAGCAAAAAGCACACAGCCTGCTTCAGCCGAAGCAAAGCCAGCCAAGGCTTCAGCAAAAGCGACTGCAAGCGACAAGAGCAAGGCAAAGCCTGTAGCGAAGACTGAAGGCTCTGCCACAACCAAAAAACCGGCAACCCGCAAGCTAGCTGCGAAAAAAGAATCAACGGTCATTGCTCCAGTTGCACCAGTTGCCGCGCCAAGCTTCAGCGCAACCTCACTTATCTTTCAGGCACCAGATTTGCCAACCCCGATGATTGAGCCAAAGACTGGTCGCCCAGTTTCTGCCAAGTCAAAGAACCAGCCAAAGGGACAAGCTAAGGGCAACGCTAAGTCAGGCGCAAACCCACAGAGCGAAGCCGAAGGTGAAGAAACTCACCTACGTCGACGTGCTCGCCGCCGCGATGGTGAGCAGGTCGATGTCAAAGACCCAAACACCGTTGTAAAGGTTCGCACTCCTCGCGAGGCACCAGTCCCAAGCAATGAGCCGCAGCGGGTTAAGGGTTCTACCCGTTTAGAAGCTAAAAAGCAGCGCCGTCGTGATGGTCGCGATGCCGGTCGTCGCCGTTCAGTGATTACCGAGTCTGAGTTCTTGGCTCGTCGTGAAGCGGTTGATCGCTCAATGATCGTTCGCTCGGCAGCGGGCAAGATTCAAATCGGCGTTCTTGAAGACAAAGTTTTAGTTGAGCATTATGTTGCTAAGTCTCAAGAGGCTTC
>JBDLVP010000088.1:0-5156 GCA_039804705.1 Actinomycetota bacterium | reverse complement strand
ATTTCTTGAGAGTGCTCATACCGATTTGTTACGAAATTGCTCGAGTTTCGTTTGTTTCTTCAGGTGCTAAGGCTTCAAATCCGAATTCTTTAGGCATTGAATCTCCAAACGAAAAAGCTGTAATCAGCAAACTTTAGGGTTTCGGTAGGGGTGATTTCGAAGTCACTCACCACCGGAAAGTTGTCGGCAATACGCATGATCGGCAATCGGTGATTGAACGATCTTGCTACGAAAACTTTGCAATGTTTGGCGGCCATTTCCAGAACCTGATCAGCCAACTCTGCAGTGAAGTTCAGCACGCCATCGCCAATGATTGCGTCGTATTGCAATTCGTTTGTGGTCCAGTCTTGGCAAATTACGCGTGGGTCATCGAGAAACGGGTCAGAGTCCATTGCCGTTGTGAAAAGGCTCATGAGGGCAGGGGTATTACCGAGCAGCAGAATGCTTTGGCTGCCCGCAACAAAATTTTGATACACCTCAACATCGTGTTGATTAGGTGCGAGCGGGTGAGGGTGATTCTGACTCCAGTAGTCGCGATCAACCATGATTCACCAGCCTCTCTGCCGAACTCGAGTTTTTGTTGCGCCCCAAAAAGTCTATAAAACTAAAAACTCTTAGAGAATTGACTCATGATTGCTTTGCCAGAACCGGTTCGCACCAACCTTTTTATTGGTGGCGAAACTGTTGGCACTAGCGATTATTTCTCAATTTTCGACCCAGCTATGCCATCGCGTGACGCTGGTCAGGCAGCGGCGGCATCCGAAGTTGAAATTGCCAGTGCAATTGATTCAGCCACAGCTGCCTTTGGTCCCTGGGCTGCGCTAACTGCCAACGAGCGAGCTGAGATTCTAAAAAATGCAGTGGATGGCATAGAAGCATTTCGCGATCAAGACGCGGCGCTGCTGAGTGCCGAAATTGGCAAGACCCTGCACGAATCCTGGGTCGACGCTTTGGTCTTTGAATTGCGATGGAATTTGGCGTTGAACTATGCCCACCTGGTCGATGAAGTTTCGGTGTTAGCGCCTTTGCCGCAAATGCCAACCCGCACTGCGGTTTCACGTCAGGCGCTCGGAGTTGTGACAATCATCATTCCGTTCAACTGGCCTCTTGCGATCTTGGCGGCATCTTTGCCACAAGCACTTTTGGCGGGCAACACCGTGATTGTGAAGCCACCGGTTTCAGCGCCGTTGGCGACCACCGTTTTTCTAACGCGAATTGCCAAGAAGTTGCCAGCAGGCGTTTTGAACGTTGTTACTGGCCTCGATGAAAACCTAAGCGAACTAATCTCAAGCCCAAAGATTGCCAAGGTGTGTTTCACCGGCAGCGTGGCTGGCGGCAAAAAGATGATGCAGTTAGCCTCAGGTTCGCTTACTCGTTTGACGCTAGAACTCGGCGGCAACGACCCAGCTATTTTGCTTGCCGATGCACTGCTTGACGATGAACACCTAGACCGATTGTTCAGCTCGATTTTTGACACTAGCGGTCAGATTTGCATGAACGTGAAGCGTGTTTACGTGCACATCTCGCGGCTCGATGAACTTGTTGCTGGGTTGAGCACTCGACTTGAAAAGGTGGTTCTCGGGCATGGGCTTTCCCACGAAACTACCCATGGCCCGCTTCACAGCATTACTCAAAAAACCTATGTTGATTCACTTATTGCCGAGGCCCGCGAATCTGGAGCAACGGTGCTTGAGTTTGGTTCGCTGCCGAGTGACCCAGAGCTGGCACAAGGTCACTTTGTGCGCCCTGCATTGGTGATTGACCCGAACCCAACCTTGCGTGTTGTAACCGAAGAGCAATTTGGGCCAGTAATTGGAATCATTCCTTTTGAGTCGGTTGATCTGGCAATTGTGCAAGCCAACGATTCTTGGGCTGGTTTAGGTGCATCAGTTTGGAGCAACGATTTAAGCCAGGCGCAAGAGCTCGCAAAACGCCTGGTTGCTGGTTACATCTGGATCAACGATCACGGTGCGCCGCGCTTAGATTTGCGTGCCCCTTTTGGTGGCATGAAGCAGAGTGGTTTTGGTCGAGAGCAGGGCATCGAAGGAATTCTAGATTTCACCGACACCCGAGCCATTTCAATCTTTGAGGGTTAATTCACGATGCATCCGTTTTTGTATTTAGAGCGTTCGGCCAAAGCCAACCCGACTGCGATTGCAATTAGTTCGCCTGAAACCGAACTCAGCTACGGCGAGCTGCTCGATAGCGCTGTTCGATTTGCCAAAGTGTTTCGAGAAATCGGTGTGAAGCCTGGCGACAAAGTCGGCACCTTGCTGCCGCCACTGGTTGATGTTGTGGTGAGTGAGGCGCTGTTTCACGAGGCAGCTGTTGGGGCACAAATTCCGCTCGGCCACCCAGACGTTGTAACAAAGGTTTTCGATTGGGTAGTGGTGAGTGAACCAATCGGTGGTTTTGCGGCGAACCGCCAGATTTTGCTAGACGACTCGTTTATGCAAAAACTCGCTCGCGTTGTGGCGGTGGCAAATCCGAAGCCATATGCCAACGACGATGCACTTTGCCGGCTTTCATTTTCGAGTGGAACCACCGGTGCACCAAAGACCATTCCAGTTTCAATCGATTGTCTCGAAGACAGAGCAATTGAAAGAAGGGCGCAATGGATGCACGGCCAGCCATACCTGTGCCTGCTCGGGCTGAGCACCGGGCTGACCTTTATGTCGTTTTTCGCCCACATCAAGCACGCAGAAACATTCATTTTAGCTGGCTCGCGCTCGCAGGTGCTCGATCAAATTCAGCAGCACAAAGTTGAGTGCATAATGGCCTCACCTCACCAACTCGGCAACTTGCTGGCCGATGCGCTGGCAACCAACGAGCGTTTTGAAAGCTTGAAAACCGTGATGTCTGCCGGCAGTGTTTTGCCAGACGCTATGGTCACCGGTTTGCAAAATCGCTTCAACGCCCAGGTTGAGGCAACCTATGCCAGCACCGAGGCAGGTTCAGTTGCAATTCGCGAAGGCATTGGCGCAATCGACGGCTTGGCGGGAACCTTGCTTGACGATGTTGACGTAAAGATCGTTGACGACGAGTTCCGTGAATTGTCGGGTGGTGAAGTTGGTCGCATCGCAATTCGCAGGGCCCGCCAACCTCAGACGTATCTAGACGACTCAGTGGCGACGGCAGAATCATTTCACGATGGTTATTTCTACCCGGGTGACTTGGGTTTCTTGAATGGGCGTGAACTGTATTTAGCCGGCCGCAGCTCAGAGATTTTTAATGCGGCAGGCGTGAAAGTTGACCCTGCTCGCGTTGAAGCAGTAGCTCGTGAAGTAGCCGGAATCTCTGACGCCGCAGCTTTTGGGCACACCGACGCCAACGGGCTGACTCGAATTGCCCTGGTTTTCGTGAGCGTGGAGCCGACCGATGTGTCAGCCCTTGCCACCCATATGCAAATGCGCCTCGATGAAAGTGCACCTTCAAACTATGCGCGTGTGGCCTCAATTGCCCGCAATCACATGGGCAAAGTTAATCGCCAGCAAATTGCGGCACAGTTTGCCCCTCTTTTTGACTCGTAAATCAGGTAGATTTAGAAACAAATTCGCATCTAATTTGTAGTTGCCGAACGTAAGGAAAAATATGTCTAGCTTTATTCGCAGTGCAAGCCTACTTTCAGGCGCATCGTTAGTTCTTGCTCCGCTTGCACTTTTGGCTCAGCCAGCTCTTGCTACCGCTACCTGCCCAGTTACTGTTCCGGCTTCGACCCTGGTAGCGCCTGGCATTTGCGAAGTCACTTTCACTGAAGGCGGCGACTACACCTTTGATGTTCCAGCAGGAATCGAAAAAGTTTCAGCAGTGTTGGTTGGAGCGGGAAGCGGATCGACTTTTAACAACTACAACGCCTATGGTGGTGGCGGCGGCGATGTCGTTTACGTAGACGACGTTCCTCTTTCTGCAACTTTGAACATTCACGTTGGTTTTGGTGGTGCAGCAGGCGACGGCCAAGACAGCCAAATGGGCGAACAAACCTTGTTAGATCAATTAAGCGCTAACGGTGGGTATGGTGCAGGTTTCGGCGGGCCAGGTTGGTCTGGAAACGAAAACGTTGGCTATGACAATGGTCAGTACGGATCAGGTGGTGGCGCTGATGGCGTGGCAACTGGGTTGGCTATTCCTGGTGTGGGTGTGAGAGCTTCAGGCATCGCCCAGAGCGACGCTTTCCCGCCGGTTTCAGGTGAGTTGGTATATGGCGCTGGTGGCGCTGGCTACAACGTAACCGATGGAGACCCAGGTGCAACACCTCAGATTCCTGGAAACGGTGGAAACTCGCGTTCAGACTCATCGGGAGACGATGGCGTTGATGGAGCTGTGATTCTGCATTTGCCTTTGGTAAATGGCGCCGCAAGCGAATCAACGGCTAAATCTCTAGCATCAACAGGTTCAAACGGTTTTGGCGCCGGTTTTGGAATTGCCTCGGTAGTTGCTGGTTTGGCTTTGATTGCAACTTCACGTCGCCGTCGTACCAACTAACAAGTTCAACTAAAAAGACCCCCTCGTCGAGGGGGTCTTTTTTACGTTCTTGAATTACAAGAATTTTTCGGTTTGCAGAGCAATCTCAAGTTCTTCGTTGGTAGGAATAACCAACGCCTCAACCTTTGAGTTTTGGCTTGCGATTGAGCGAGCATCGTGCGATTTGGCCTCATTGAGTTCAGGGTTGATTTCAAGGCCGAGGTGCTCAAGACCTGCGATTACACTCCCGCGAATTTCAGCTGAGTTCTCACCGACCCCAGCCGTGAAAACAACAGCATCGATTGGGCCAATCTCGGCAATATATGCGCCGATGTAGTGCTTGATGCGTTGAACGTAAACCTCAATTGCCTCGATGGCAATTCGTTCTCCGCGTTGAGCCCGGCGTTCAACATCGCGCAGGTCGGCATCGCCAGTCATGCCCTTGAATCCACCGTTTTTATTGAGCGAGGCATCCAAGTCTTGAATCGAGAGGTTGGCAACGCGGGCTAGGTAGCTCATGATTGCTGGGTCAATGTCACCTGAGCGTGAGCCCATGACCAAACCTTGCAGGGGAGTAAAGCCCATTGAGGTATCAAAGGATTTGCCGTTTTTGATAGCACAGGCTGATGCGCCGTTGCCGAGGTGCAGAATGATGCCGTTGAACTTGCTGGCGTCAATGTTTAGAAACTCGGCAG